>JAUUSE010000031.1:0-21721 GCA_030842085.1 Bacillota bacterium
GGCGTCAAATTTGCTTTATGCTATTGGGGCGCATCATAGTGCATGGCTTCTCAGCTTGCGATGTGAGAAACGGCGTAGGAAACGTATAGAAAGCCATAATAAATAATCTGTTAAAATATTTATAATGCATTGTACATAATGTTTATGAGATAATAAAAACTATCAGTGAGCATTGGCGTGATAAAACGTATGACTACCGGCATGACTTGTTGAGCTGCGTCGGCTTATTATCGTATTTATTCCGCACAGCTAAATAAGCAAAAACGATGACTTAAGTACGTGATAATTTTGCATTTGATACGTATTTATTTTGAAAAGTTGTTTTTCCTATCAGCCTAACGGCAGATATGTTTTACTATTTTTAGCGGAGAAAGCAAATTATAATAAAAAGTATAGTTGCCGATAACAAGTATAGTCTTAAACAGCTTGAAATATATACTATTTTTAAATATAGGAGGAGTAAAAATGACAAAATCGGAATATATATCAAGGCTCAGCCAGGCGCTTGCATCAGTGCCGCAGGCAGAGTGCCAAAACTTCATAGCTTATTATGAGGGGCTTTTTAACTCAGGCCTTGCAGCGGGCAAAAGCGAGGAAGAGATAGTAAATTCATGGGGAAGCCCGGAAGCGGCTGCGGCAGGGTATATGAGCGGGCGCGCAGCGTCATATGGCGGCGCTTCACAAAACACTTCCGCGGGCGGCGCCGGCTATTCAAATGCATCTGCACAGGGCTCTGCATGGAATAATGGGCAGCAGACGTCGTCGCAAGCTCAGAGTCAGCAGTCGGCTGAGGCCATGAACTCAAACGGCAATGTAGTTGCAAACTATGAATACAGCGGTAATCCTGCGTTTATATATCTAAACATGGAAGCGGTAAAACTTAATATCAGCACATCGCCAAGCGTTGATAAAATCTATTACAGACTGTCGTACAAACTAAAGAGCAATCCCGAAAAGGCGCCGCAGCTTGAGCTGACAGAGCAAGGCGGCGGAATTTATATAACACTTAAATATAAGTCTATGATGCTGTCGTTTATGCGGGTAAGCGATATAACGGTAGATGTTGTATTTCCTCAGACTTATGCCGGCGGACTGTATATAAAATGCGACGCCAGCAAAATTGCAGCAGCGTGCAGCGGGAATTTAAAGGTGATATCTGCCGATGTCGACGCCGGTAAGACGGAAATAGATTGTAATGGTTTTTCCGGCGCGCTACAGCTTAAATCGAACGCCAGCAAGGTTCAAATTTATAACATAAGCGGCAGTGTGGAGTGCAATATAAATGCGGGAAAAGCTTCATTTAATTATAAGCAGTTTGCAGCTGCGGCGAATATTTCATCAAAGGCTTCGTCTGTAGATATTGCTCTTCCGGCAGATACAGGCGCGCGTCTTAATTATTCCGGTGAGTTGGGCTCGTTTAAAAACGCCTTTCCTATTACTCCTTACGGAGACATAGGCAGCGGCGGACCAGCGATTATCGTAAAAAACAGCGCCAGCAAGATTACTATATCTAAAATTTAATATAATTTCAGGCTAAATCTGAGGCTTAAAAGGAAATCTCCGCTTTTTTACGGCGTTTTCTTATTAAAGCCTCAGATTTTTATTATCGAAAAAAGTCATATATATGTTATATTGCCCTTTTAAAATAATCGGTGATGTGGTAAAATAAAAAGGTATTTTTATAGGAAAATTTAAAGACAGTATAGTAAAAAAGGTGGGCTTAAATGTGGTAAGACGTATCTTTACGGAAAAAAAGGACGGCTTTAATATAGAGGCGAAAGGAATACTCAGCGATATAGCTGGTACGCTCGGCATTACCGGAATTGAAGATTTAAGAGTATTTAAAAGATATGACATAGAGGGCATAGGCGAGGAAGATTTTGAATATTCCAAAAAGACGATTTTTTCAGAGCCCAATGTAGATATAGTTTATGAAGGCTCTCTTCCGCCGCTTGACGGATACAGGGTATTTACTTACGATTATCTGCCGGGGCAGTATGACCAGCGCGCTGATTCTGCCGCGCAGTGCGTGGAGATTGTAACCATGTCTGCCCGTCCGGTTGTGCAGTCGGCTACGGCAATAGCTATAAAGGGCGACATATCCGACATGGAGTTTGACAAGATTATAAAATATATGATAAACCCGGTCGAGGCAAGAATAGCCAGCGAAAAGATACCTACAACGCTTAAGGCAAATCTCGGCACGCCGGATATTCCGGAGACAGTAAACGGCTTTACCAAAATGAGCGATGCTGAGATTAAAGAATATCACTCGGCAAACGGCTTTGCCATGACGGCCGACGACCTTGTTTTCTGCCGCGACTATTTCCAAAAAGAGGGCAGGGACCCATATATTACCGAGCTCAAGGTGATTGATACTTATTGGTCCGACCACTGCCGTCACACCACTTTCCAAACCGAACTTACCGAGATAACGACGGAGTGCGGTTCCGACGGGTGTGCCGTGCGCGGCGCCGTTAAGCAGTATTACGACGCCCGAAAGGAAGTATACGGCGAAAATACCACACGCCCCGTAACGCTTATGGACATAGCAACCATGGGCATGCGCCTGCTGAAAAAGCGCGGCCTGCTTAAGGGACTGGATGAGTCCGATGAGATAAACGCCTGCTCGGTAGAAATCCCTGTAAATATAGGCGGCAAAGAAGAGACATGGCTTTTACAGTTTAAAAATGAGACGCACAACCATCCGACGGAGATAGAGCCGTTCGGCGGTGCTGCTACCTGCCTTGGCGGCGCGATAAGGGACCCGCTTTCCGGCAGGGCGTATGTATATCAGGCGATGAGGGTAACGGGCAGCGGTGACCCGACGAAGCCGTTTGAGCAAACCTTAAGCGGCAAGCTTCCGCAGAAGAAAATAACGACGGGCGCTGCCGACGGATATTCAAGCTACGGCAACCAGATAGGCCTTGCCACTGGACAGGTGACGGAGCTTTACGACGACGGCTACGTAGCAAAGCGACTGGAGATAGGTGCTGTGATAGGCGCATCTCCCAAAGCCAATGTAAAGCGCATGAAGCCGGAGGAAGGCGACATTATAATACTGCTCGGCGGACGCACAGGGCGCGACGGCTGCGGCGGCGCCACGGGCTCGTCGAAGGCGCATGATATAAGCTCTATTGAGGAGTGCGGCGCTGAGGTGCAGAAGGGTAATGCGCCGACTGAGCGCAAGCTCCAGCGTCTGTTCAGAAACAGCGAGGCATCATCACTTATAAAGAAATGCAACGATTTCGGCGCCGGCGGCGTTTGCGTCGCAATAGGCGAACTGGCAGATTCTTTGGACATAAATCTTGACAAGGTGCCGAAAAAATATGAGGGCTTAAACGGCACTGAGCTTGCCATTTCCGAATCACAGGAGCGCATGGCGGTTGTCCTTTCGCCAAAAGACGTTGAGCGCTTTATTGAGCTTGCCGACAGAGAAAATCTTGAGGCGACGCCGGTCGCCGTCGTAACTGAGACCGGCAGGCTTAAGATGACTTTTAAAGATACAGTGATAGTAGATATAAGCCGCGACTTTTTAAACACCAACGGCGTGCGGCAGTCGGCTAAGGCGCATATAGCAAAGCCGCAGGGCGAAAAATACATGCTGTCGGTGCCGGATGAGCTTAAGGATATAGCGCCGGGCAAGGCCTTTGTCAAAAATCTGGGCCGGCTTCAGGTATGCTCCGGCAAGGGACTGTCAGAGCAATTTGACTCGACCGTCGGTGCATCAACGGTGCTCATGCCGTTCGGCGGCAAATATCAGCTCACGCCGGAGGAGGCTATGGTGGCCAAGCTGCCAGTGCTTGACGGCGAAACAGATACCGTGTCGGTCATGTCATACGGCTTTATTCCCGGCATTTCTAAATGGAGTCCGTTCCACGGCGCTGTGTATGCAGTGATTGAGTCATTATGTAAACTTTCTGCCGCCGGCGCAGATATAGATAAATCGTATCTCACTTTCCAGGAGTATTTTGAGAGATTGTTTAACGACCCTGACCGCTGGGGCAAGCCGGCGGCGGCGCTGTTGGGCGCGCTTTCTGCGCAGATAGGCATGGGCATAGCGTCAATAGGCGGTAAGGACTCTATGTCCGGCACATTTGGCGACATGGATGTTCCGCCGACATTAGTAAGCTTTGCGGTAGCATCCGCAAAGGCAGCAGATATAAGTTCAGCTGCGTTTAAGTCCACGGATAGCGATGTTATGTTAATTAAGCTGCCGATGGCCGGACATGCTCTGCCGGACTTTGCAAAGACTAAGGGGCTGCTGCATAAGATTTCTCAGTATGTTAAATCCAAGAAATTTACCGCCGTCGGTGTTGTTAAAGAGGGCGGCGCCGCGGCGCTAATAGCAAAAATGGCGTTTGGCAACAAGCTCGGCGCTGAGATTTTGCTGGAAAATCCAACAGATTTGTACGCGCCGCAGTGTGCATTTATAGTTGAACTTGCGCACGATGTATCGCCGGAGACGATAATGAGTGAGTTTGATACGGCGGTTAAGGCTGCGGCGACGAACGACAGCGGCTGCTTCACAGTTTGCGGGGAAAAGGTACCCCTTGAGACGGCGCTTAAGGCTTATGAGAGCACACTTAAGGATGTGTTCAGAATAGAGCCGGAGACAAAAGCAAAGATGTCGCCGGAGATAAAGCTGTATGACAAGCGAAGCAGTGTATCGCCGGCGATAAAAACAGCGCGTCCGAGGGTGCTTATACCGGCATTCCCTGGCACAAACGGCGAGTACGATGCCGCCATGGCGTTTGAGCGCGCGGGGGCAGAGGCTGAGATTTTTGTGGTAAGGAACCTAACGCCGCAGCATATAATGGAGTCGGTAAAAGAAATGGCGGCTTTAATAGACAAATCGCAGATAATCATGCTTCCGGGCGGATTTTCTGCCGGCGACGAGCCGGACGGCAGCGGCAAGTTTATAGCTACTACCTTTAGAAATCCGATTGTAAAAGATGCGGTACATAATCTGCTCAAAAACCGCGACGGGCTTATGCTGGGAATATGCAACGGCTTCCAGGCGCTCATAAAGCTGGGACTTGTCCCGTACGGCGAGATAAGGGAAATTAGTGAAAACGACCCAACGCTGACATTCAATACGCTCGGCAGGCACGTGTCCTGCATGGTGCGCACGCGCGTGACGTCGCTTAAGTCCCCGTGGATGTCGGCATACAATGTGGGAGATATACTCAACGTGCCGGTATCGCACGGCGAGGGCCGTTTTGTAGCTCCTGACGATGTGATAGCGGCTTTGGCGGAGAACGGCCAGATAGCCAAGCAGTATGTCGATATGGACGGTAACCCCACCGGAGATGTACGCTTTAATCCCAACGGCTCCACTTGTGCTGTTGAGAGCATCACATCGCCGGACGGCAGGGTGCTCGGCAAAATGGGACACTCGGAGAGATATTCGGAGCACTGCTTTAAAAATATACCCGGCGAGTTTGACTATAAAATAATTGAGTCAGGCGTTAAATATTTTAAATAGCGGATTTTTATCTGCTTATGAGCATAATCGGCTTGAAAATATGCGGCGTAGATATATCGCGGCCAGCATCGGATATGCTTTGCAGACCAGCTTAAGAATCCGCTATGCTATATGCGTAATTAGGTATACAAGTTAGACGGGATCCCAGCTGAGCTATACCTACGGATATGGGAAATTGTGTTTATTCAATTTTTGAAACGGGGGAAAGCCCGGCCGGAGTGTGCTGCGCCCTATAAACAGACTGCTTCAGATGCAAAGCTTATATTTAAGCACAATGCTGAGAGAGCACCGGCGGTTTGGCGCCGGGGTATACAGCGATGATGACTGGGCTTTGTGAATATAGCTGCATACTTCTCAAAATCTACAGGAGTTTTATTATAGCGATAAAAGCACTTTAATTTTTAAATGTATATTGTTAGGAGAAATACATATGAAATATCTTGTTTTACTTTGCGACGGCATGGCCGACCATCCGGCGGAAAAGCTCGGCGGGAAGACGCCCATGCAGGCGGCCCAAAAGCCTAATATGGATGCGCTGGCCAAGGTGTCGGAGGTTGGCATGTGCAAGACGGTGGCCGACGGAATGAAGCCGGGCAGCGATGTTGCCAATCTTGCGGTAATGGGCTACGATGCTACTAAATGCTATACCGGGCGCTCACCGCTGGAAGCGGCAAGCGTCGGTGTTGAAATGTCTGAAAGCGACGTAACTTTCAGGTGTAATCTTGTAACGCTGTCGGAGGACGGCGATTATGACGATAAGACAATGATTGACTACTCTGCCGGCGACATTGATTCGCGTGATGGCGCTAAGCTTATAGAATATCTGCAGAGTGAGCTCGGCACAGATGAGTTTTCGCTTTATCCGGGTGTAAGCTACCGAAATCTGCTGCTGTGGCGTGGCGGGAAAACCGGCATAGGCACTTTTACGGCGCCGCACGACATAAGCGGCCGCAAGATAACGGAATATTTAAACAGCAATCCTGAAGCTAAGCCCATTATAGATATGATGCGGCGCAGCTATGATTTGCTCAGTAATCATGAGATAAACAAGAGGCGTGTTGCTGAGGGCAAGCGTCCGGCAAATTCAGCATGGTTCTGGGGTGAGGGAACAAAGCCGACCTTGGAAAGCTTTTATGACAAGTTCGGGCTTAAAGCATCGGTGGTATCGGCGGTCGATTTGCTTAAAGGCATCGGTAAATATACCGGCATGAATGTAGTAGATGTTAAGGGCGCAACAGGATATATAGATACAAACTTTGAGGGAAAGAAAGACGCAGCGCTTAAAGAGTTTGAAAACGGCGCCGATTTAGTCTATCTCCACATAGAAGCGCCGGACGAGTGCGGCCACAGATTTGAGACGGAAAACAAGGTGAAAGCCATTGAGCTTATAGATAGTCTGGTATTAGGCCCTATAGTAGAAGGCTTAAAAAAATACGGCGATTTCCGCATACTCATAATGCCGGACCATCCAACTCCGCTTGACATAGGTACGCATACCTCCGACCCGGTACCGTTTATGATATATGACAGCCGTATAGAGAAAAAAGGCGTTAATTGCTTTTGCGAAAGTCAGGCGGCCGATGGGGAATATATTTCCTTTGGACCGAATATAATGAAGAAGCTGACAGAGCGGCTCTAAAGCATATAACTCGCAAAATTTGGAGAAGGTATGGACAATTTAGAATATGTACTGATGTCGAGGCGTAGTCGGCAGAAAAAAATACGCGCCCGCCGGCGCCTTATTTTTATCATTACGCTGCTGCTTATAATATCAATAATTTCTACTATAGTGCTTGTAAGGTGCAGCTGCAACTCTGGACTGTCGCAGGGTCCGGCACTTACGGAGCCAGCATATCCTATAACAGTGGACGGCATACCCGTTACTACACGTCTGCTGCCGGAAGGGTGCGCCGGACGTCCCGGTACGCTGCGCCAGATAAAATATGTTGTAATACACGACACCGACAACACTTCAACAGGAGCAAATGCCAAAAATCATGCAAACTATCTTGAAAATACCGCTAAAGAGACGCCGCTTTCATGGCACTATACGGTAGATGACCATGAAATTTTTCATCATCTGCCGGACAATGAAGTCGCCTATCACGCTGCCGACGGCGAAGAGGAAGGCGGCGGCAACAAGAACGGCGTTGCCATAGAAATCTGCGTTAATGAGGACGGCGACTTTGAAAAGGCGTTCCAAAACGGCGCAAAGCTTGCGGCATACCTTCTTAATGCATATAATCTTACACCGGCAGATTTGCGGCAGCATCATGATTTCAGCGGCAAGAACTGTCCGCGCACCATACGTGAAAACGGCAGATGGCAGGAATTTGTAAATTTAGTAACAGAGCGTTACAATCAGTATCAGTCTGAGAGCTCGGAATAAATTGTGTGTGCAAAATGGAGCATTGTACAGTGAAAATGAGTGTGCAGCGCTGAATATATTATTTTGGTCTTAGTTTACATAATATTGATATGGGCTGCATAAAATTTTTATTGTAATTGATAGGCGCTGCCGGTACAGATATACCTATAATGCAGTTTTGCAGTACGGCGCTGCCGCTGATGAATTAGCAATATTTATAAAATAAAACCGCACGGTTCACTCGATAAATGTTTAATGAGTGATGACCGCGCGGTTATTTGTTTTTATCTGAAATATGAGATTTTGCCGCACCCTTTTCAAATATATAGCTTTCGTTTAGTCTGCTAAGCGCTTTAATGTTTATGCTTTGAGATATTTTGTTTTTGTGAGCTTTACTGATTGATGAGAGATTAATACACCTCCCATTGTAATTTACAAAGCTTTGAACAGACAAATTAGTCTTTTTTTTCATATATCGGCACCGCCATACAATTAATTATTATATTATATTGCCGGCAATGTCCTACATTTACTTATATTTTCAAAAAAGGACATGTTCTTGCAGAAAAACTCAATTATCTATTATTATGTTTGAATTGTTTGCTAAGCTATTGCAAGTATGGTATAATAATTCAGAAATGCCGTCAATAAAATCTGCTTAAAACAGGTAAAATATAAGGCTGATATTCTTATTATAAATTTGTTGTCTGCGCAGAGAGGGATGAGGCGGTATATAAATGATGCATATTTATAACCGAGGTATATGAATGGTCATTTTAGGAATAGACCCGGGCTACGCCATTGTCGGATTTGGCGTAATAAGCTATGAGGGCAATCATTTTAAGGTGCTGAGCTACGGCGCTGTAAACACAAAAGCGGGCGTTGATTTTTCTTTACGTCTTAATGACATATACGACGGAGTGACACAGCTGATAAATAAATATAAGCCGGATGTAATATCCATAGAAAAGTTGTTTTTTAATACAAACAACAAGACGGCGATAAACGTAGCTGAAGCACGCGGCTGCACTATACTTGCATGTGTTAAGGCGGGGGTCCCGATTTATGAATATACACCGCTGCAGGTTAAGCAGTCGGTCGTGGGATATGGCCGCGCGGAAAAGCGTCAGGTTATGGAAATGACGAGGATGCTGCTTAATCTTGAGAAAATACCCAAGCCGGACGACGCGGCCGACGCGCTTGCCGTGGCGATATGCTGTGCGCATTCATCCGGCTCGTTGCTTGGCCGGCTATAGCGGCATATGCGGCCTGTGGCTAAAATATGATTTGCGCCCCAATATTGCCGCCGTCGGCAAATAGTCATTAATAAGTCTGAGCTGCAGCACGGCATTTTGCAGGGAAGATAAAATTAGGCGGCTGACCTGGGAGAAAGTCGGGCAAACGAGCGCAGCGAGATACTATGCATATAATCTTTATATCATGCTTTGAGATGCGCATGACTTCTTGAGTTGGCGCCCATACCGTCATAATACTTTCTTGCCTGCCGCACGGCGGATTGGCTATATCAAGCGCGGCAAATAGCTTGCATGCAAGATTATAATTGAAATTCATGCATGGCGTATATACGCAGTTTTTAGCTTAATTTAATTGACTTAAAGTAACTGCTGATTTATATACTGTATATGCTTAAAATATAAAAAGATGGAGAAATAATATGTTCTATTCATTAACGGGCACTCTAATACTTAAAGATACGTCCATAGCTGTAATAGACTGCGGCGGCGTGGCTTTTCGATGCTATACCACCCTTAATACTATTAAGGAGCTTCCGCAGCCCGGGGAAACCGCCACTCTTTATACATATTTAAATGTAAAAGAGGACGCTTTGGATTTATATGGATTTTACACTCCGGCGGAGCTTGAGATATATAAAATACTTATTGGAGTAAACGGGGTTGGCCCAAAAGTCGGAATTGCTATTTTGTCGGCTTTTACGCCGGACAGGCTTTCGCTTATAATTTCGTCGGGAGATGCAAAATCGCTGACGCAGGCTGGCGGAGTCGGCCCCAAGCTTGCGCAGAGAATAGTGCTTGAGCTTAAGGACAAGGTATCGGGCGGCGCAGATGGAGAAGTACTCTCTGATTTAGCTTCGTCCGCGCAGGGCGGCGCAGTGGCGGAGGCTATAAACGCACTGACTTCGCTTGGCTATACGCATAACGAGGCCACAAATGCGCTTGCGGGCGTTAATCCGGATTTAAGCGTTGAAGAGATAATAAAAGCTGCGCTGAAAAATCTTGCAGGGCGGGTGATATAAATGGAAAGATTTGAAGATGCCGGACGCATAACGGCGGCGGAATTTACAAAGCACGATGTAGAAACGGAGTTTTCATTGCGTCCAAAATCACTTAACGAATATATTGGCCAGGAAAAAGCAAAGGAAAACTTAACAATATACATAGAGGCAGCACGTCATCGCGGCGAACCGCTCGACCATGTGCTGCTTTCCGGCCCTCCGGGACTGGGAAAAACAACTTTAGCCGGCGTAATAGCCAATGAAATGGGAGTAAATCTGCGCGTTACATCCGGCCCAGCGATAGAAAAGCAGGGCGATTTGGCGGCGCTGCTCAGTAATCTTAACGAGGGTGACATTTTGTTTATAGACGAAATTCACCGTCTGCGCCGCAGCATAGAAGAGGTGCTTTATCCTGCGATGGAGGATTTTGCGCTGGACATAATAATAGGCAAGGGACCGTCGGCGCGCTCTATACGGCTGGATTTGCCAAAATTTACGCTTGTCGGCGCTACTACGCGTTCGGGTCAGCTTACGGCGCCGCTGCGCGATAGATTTGGCGTTCTGCTCCGGCTGGAGCTTTATTCTCCGCAGGAGCTTGCAACTATTGTAACGCGGTCGGCCGGCATACTTAAGATTGATATAGACGAAAACGGCGCGTTGGAAATAGCTTCACGTTCGCGCGGTACGCCTCGAATTGCCAACCGACTTTTAAAGCGTGTCCGCGACGTTGCACAGGTAAAGCACGATGGGAGAATAACTGAAGAGGTAGCACGGCAGGCGCTCGACAGGTTTGAGATAGATGAAATAGGGCTTGATGATTTTGACAGGCGTATGCTGAAAACAGCAATAGTGAGCTTTGGCGGCGGCCCGGTTGGTCTGGAAACACTTGCGGCGGCTGTCGGTGAAGAGGCCGTTACCATAGAGGATGTATATGAGCCGTATCTTATGCAAATCGGCTTTCTGACGCGGACAAGCAGGGGCAGATGCGTAACTCCTGCGGCTTACCGGCACTTAGGGCTTGACGTGCCGGGCCAGCAGTCCTTTGAATAATATAAGATTTTTTTCAGACCACTGTATTAATTGTTCGATGAGCTATATGTATATTTCTTCAGAATATATTAACATAAAATTGCAAAGCTTGTCTAAGTGATTTTTCGGCGCCTTTTACAATGTTAATTATTTGCATTAGCGCGCTGTAATGGCTTAACTATTAAATTTCAGTTGTTAATACAGCGTTTTGCGGAATTTACAAGGGTTTACGCTCTCATACTTGCCGCTGGCACACTGATTGTAAAAGCAACTACTCGGCGCGTAATTTTTCAAAAATAAATGAAAGCTTTATATCTACCGGCGCTTGAGTTTACATAAAATCTGCACAAGCAATGTGCAGATTTTGCCTGCTTTCGTATTGCGGCTTAATAAACATCCGGCTTAAGACAGGCAAATTAAAGTTTTAATCTGACTGACGCAGTTTTTAGCCAGGCAGTAAAGGCAAATTAAAATTTACAGTGAGTATACATTTTAAACGGGAAAATTGTATAAACTTTAGAGGTGTATAATGAAAACGGCAGATAAATGGGTCGATTATGAGCTGCTCGACGCGACGGACGGCGAACGTCTTGAGCGTTGGGGGGATATTCTACTCATACGTCCCGACCCACAGGTAATATGGCGCAGCGGCCGCAAATCACCGCTGTGGAATAATGCTCATGCAAGATATATACGCTCATCTAAGGGCGGCGGCGCATGGGAGATGTATAAAAAAGTACCTGATGTTTGGAGTATATCGTACGGCAGGCTGAAGTTTAACTTAAAGCCCATGGGCTTTAAGCATACGGGACTTTTTCCTGAGCAGGCGGTCAATTGGGACATGTATGTAGACATGCTGTCTGGAATGAAAGGGGCAAAAGTGCTCAATTTATTTGCCTATACCGGCGGTGCGACGCTTGCCTGCCTTGTTGCCGGCGCTGCCGTCACGCATGTCGACGCATCTAAGGGCATGGTGGCATGGGCGTCCGACAACGCTGCTTCAAGCGGGCTTAAATCGGCGCCGGTGCGCTGGATTGTCGACGACTGCGTAAAATTCGTCCAGCGCGAGATACGCCGGGGCAACACCTACGACGGCATAATAATGGACCCTCCGTCATACGGCAGGGGGCCAGGCGGCGAGATCTGGAAGCTTGAGGACAAAATATATGGCCTTATATCCGACACGGTTAAGCTGCTTAAGAACAAAGCATTTTTAGTGGTAAATTCCTATACCACCGGCCTTTCGCCGGCGGTCATGGATTATATGCTTAACGAGACGGCCGTAAATGCTAAGGGCGGCAGCTGCGAATCGTATGAGCTTGGGCTTAGAGTGACGGAGAGCGGATGCTCTCTTCCGTGCGGTGCAACCTCAGTCTGGCGAAATATATAATAGAAACAGTCGCCGAATGTCAGAGAGTGTAAAACGTATATTATTCTTGAAATAAGGACTATTTTATCTGTTCCAATGAGTAATCTCAATTAACACTTGGGGGAAAGAATGGAAAATATAATAGAAATAAAAGACGTATCGTTTAAATATTCTTCAGAGGAAGAAACTGAAAATTATGTTTTAAACGATTTGAATATGAATATAGAAAAGGGCTCTTTTACGGCGGTGCTTGGTCATAACGGCTCCGGCAAATCCACACTTGCCAAGCTTATAAACGGGCTTCTTAAGCCGGACAGCGGCAGTGTGGAAGTACTTGGAATGTCCACATCAGATGAGAAAAATGAGATAGAAATCCGCCGCAATGTGGGACTGGTGTTTCAGAACCCCGACAACCAATTGGTAGCAACAATAGTAGAAGAGGACGTCGCTTTTGGCCCGGAAAACTTGGGCCTGCCACCGGAAGAAATTCGGCGCAGGGTGGACGACGCGCTGAAAAAGGTGGATATGTACGATTACCGAAGCCATGCACCGCACAAGCTGTCGGGCGGGCAGAAGCAGCGTGTGGCAATAGCCGGGATAATCGCGATGGAGCCGCAGTGCATTGTATTGGACGAGCCAACAGCCATGCTCGACCCAAAGGGGCGCGACGAGGTAATGGATGCCATAATAAGCCTTAATAAAAATTCCGGCATAACCATAGTGCTTATAACTCATTTTATGGACGAGGCCGTTAAAGCCGACCGCGTGGTGGTAATGGACGCCGGCAATATTATAATGGACGATGTACCAAGAAAGGTATTTTCACACGTAAGTGAGCTTAAAGCGATAGGGCTTGACGTCCCGCAGGCGACGGAGCTTGCGTATAGGATGAACGCTGCCGGGTATAAAATGCCGAGCGACATACTTACAGAAGAAGAATTTATTAAAGAATTTATTAAAAAATATGCGTAAAGGTTTGGAGTGAGCGATTTGCCGCTTATAGAGACAAAGGATTTGTCTTATGTTTATTCCGAGGGCACGCCGTATGAGAAAAGGGCGCTGGACAGTGTAAGCATAGATATAGAGGAAAGCAAGATTACTGCCGTAATAGGCCACACTGGTTCCGGAAAATCTACTCTTATGCAGCAGCTAAACGGCCTTATAAAGCCGACGAGCGGAAAAATATATTTTGACGGCCGCGATATATGGAAAAATCCGAAAGAGATAAGGCAGCTGCGGTTTAAGGTGGGGCTTGTGTTCCAGTATCCGGAATATCAGCTGTTTGACGAAACAGTTGGCAGCGATATAGCCTTTGGCCCTAAGAACATGGGGCTGGATGAAAAGGAAATAACACGGCGCGTAAGGTTTGCCTCTGAGATGGTAAGCCTTGATGAAAAACTGCTTAACAAATCTCCGTTTGAGCTTTCGGGCGGCGAAAAGCGCCGCGCCGCAATAGCCGGCGTAATAGCTATGATGCCGCGTGTGATTGTACTTGACGAGCCGACGGCCGGCCTTGACCCGAGAGGGCGTGACGAGATACTCGGCCGACTTTTGGAATATAAGAGGATGACCGACACGACAATGGTTATAGTGTCACACAGCATGGAGGATGTGGCATATATGGCGGATAGTGTGCTGGTTATGAACAAGGGCAGGCTTATGATGCATGGCAGCGTAAGCGAGGTATTCTCCCGTGCCGATGAGCTTAAAAGCGTCGGCCTAAACGTACCGGATGTGACAAAGATATTTATGGGGCTAAAATCCGCCGGTGTGGGGATAAGAGACGATATATTTACCGTAAAAGACGGCGCAGATGAAATAAAGAGGTATATAGAAGCTAAGGGCAGATAATAAACTTTTGCACTGTTGTTTCCTTTTGCCGCCAAATAAGATAAGTGAAGCGGCAGATTTAAAGATAAGGCGTATGCTTTATAAACCAAATGCGCTGCTTAACAGCTGGTATTGGAGAGCGCGGTTTAATGAGTGAGATATGTTGTTAAAATTTGCGGCATTATCTCGTAGTATATTGAATATTTGCATAGCTGCTGCAAAGACGGCTCAGCTTCCAAATATACATGCTGCACAGCAAGGTATTGGATGACGGTGAGCCCTAAAAATAGCCGGCGGCACGCCGAAAAGGCACAACTGACGGCAATCCGGCGCGACCGTCTGTAAATGGCGCTGTAGTATGCGGGACAAACATAAAGCAAATCGAAAGGCTGATTTATTGAATGCTAAACGATATAACCATAGGACAATATTTTCCGGCAAAATCGGTAATACACCGCATGGACGCGAGAATAAAAATATTGCTGCTCATTGCAGTGCTTGTCATGACGTTTGTGGCATCAAACGCGGCGTCGATGATGCTGATGGTAGTACTTGTCATGACGGCTATAATTCTGTCAAGAGTGCCGCTTAAAATCTATTTTAGGACAATAAAAAAGATATGGGTGCTGATATTGATGACAGCGGTGCTGAATATTCTTTATGTTGACGGCGAAGCGATATTTGAATGGGGAGTAATAGAGATAACCAAGGAAGGCATTGTCCGCTCGGTTTATATGGCGATAAGGATAATACTTCTGATAATATCGAGCGCGGCACTGACATATACGACCTCGCCAACACAGCTGACCGACGGCATTGAGCGTCTGCTAAAGCCGCTCAGCCTGATAGGCCTTGGCGGCGCGGTGCACACAATGGCGATGATGATGACGCTGGCGCTTAGGTTTATACCGACTCTTATGGAAGAGACGGATAAGATAATGAGTGCGCAGAAAGCGCGCGGCGCCGACTTGGAAAGCGGCGGATTTATGCAGCGCATAAAAGCTCTTATACCGATATTTGTGCCGCTGCTGGTATCTTCCTTCCGCCGCGCGGTAGAGCTGGCCGACGCTATGGAGTGCAGATGTTATACCGGCGGAAGCGGCCGAACGCGTCTCAACAATCCTAAAGCGGGGGCGCGCGACATTATAGCGTCAATTATAGTGATACTTGTAATAGCGGCGGTAATAACGCTTAACATTACTCTTAAAGGCATAATCTGGTTTTAAGCGGCGGTGAGCTGAGATGAGATATTTATTAACCATGCGGTTCTGCGGTGAAAATTATCACGGCTGGCAGGTACAGAATAATGCTGTTACCGTACAGGAAACAGTGCAGGACGCGCTTGAGCGGCTGTTTGGCAGCCGTCCCGGCTTAACTGGATGCAGCAGGACCGACAGCGGCGTGCATGCAAATATGTTCTGCGCTCATTTCGATATGGATACAAATGTGCCGACGGATAAAATACCCGCGGCCCTTAACGCATATCTTCCGGAAGATATTGCAGTATATGGCTGCCGCACAGTGGATAACGGCTTTCATGCTCGCTACAGCGCCGGCGGCAAAAGATATGTATATAAAATACTGAACTCGCCGTACAGAAACCCGTTTTTAACCGGAAGAGCATATCACGTAAAGCAGCGGCTGAATTTGCATAGCATGCAAATGGCGGCGGCCGACTTTATCGGCAGACACGATTTTGCGGCATTCTGTAGCACCGGCTCGTCGGTGGAGGACACTGTGCGCGAGGTGTTCGGTGCATCGGTGGAGAAAAATAACGAGCTGATAGAATTTTCGGTACATGCCGACGGCTTTTTATATAATATGGTCCGCATAATGGTCGGTACGCTTATAGACATAGGCTGTGGGAGAATTAACAGCGATGCAGTAAGTGAAATAATATTGTCATCCGACCGCGCTAATGCGGGCTTTACAGCGCCGCCGCACGGGCTGTATCTGGACAAGGTTTATTACGCTGAGGAATAGTACAAATCCAATTGATAAGATTTTTCGATACTTGGCCGCTTAAGAAAATTTTAAAATAGAAATAAGAAAAAATTTAAAAAACAAGAGACGATTACGGAGTATAATCTGATAAAATTAGATTACATATCGACTGGCGAAAGCTTTGTCGCATTAATGGAGGTAAGGGCATTGTCCGACAATGGAAAGGGAAAAGTAAATAACCGGCGCCGCCCCGCGCATTCCGCTGCCGGAAAAAATGCAGCCGCGGGGGTAAATTCTGCTGCCGCAAACAACGCCGGACAAAGCTTTACGGTAATAAAAGGAAAGCGCGCAAAAAATAAAAAGGCCGCTTTTATCAGAGCAATAATAAGTACGGTTATTATAATAGCTGTAATAATAACTCTGCTCTTTCTTAATACAAAATCGCCTGGCGGCCTTGTTGAGTGGAGCCGAATGATGTGGGCGTCAATGGGCGGCGGCAACGGCTATCCGGTAACCGAGCCGGACAGGGGGATAAAATCGGTATATATGCAGGGAAATAACGTTCTGACATTCACTGATACATCCTTAGCAATTTATAATAAAAACGGCAAACAGGTACGCAGCATACTTCATGGATATAATTCTCCTGCTATTTGCGCTACGCAGACGCGCACGCTTATATACGACAGGGGTGCGAGCGTGTTCAGGGTGGATAATAACTATGAAACGCTGTTCGAAAAGAAAACGGATAATTCCATAATAACCGCCGATATGGCGGAAAACGGAACATTGGCAGTGGCGACAACGGTAAGCGGATACTCTGCTGAAATAAAGGTTTATAACAAAAATTTTATAGAGAAATCCACGCATCATGTAACGAGCGGAGATGTAACATCGTTATGTGTCTGCAAAGACGGAAAGCATATTGTTGTAGCAACTGTCACTGCTTCAGGCGGATATTATCGCTCAACCATTTCAAAATATGCTTTAAACAGCGACAAGCCTGTGGCAGAGGCGACATATGACGGCGTCGTAATTTTGTCGATTGAGCAGCTGACTAACGGTAATTTCTTGCTTGTAGGCGATAGTCTTTGTGCGACGGTGACTGACAAATTAGCCAAGCAAAGCGAGCTGTCATATAACGGCGAACAGCTTGCAGATTATGACGTATACGGCTCTCAGGCGGCGTTGCTGCTTGGCAGTTCTACGCTTAATTACACAGTAGTAAACATAGCATCAGACGGCAAAGAGCAGTCGAGAAAATCATATGACACGGAGATTGCGTCGGTACTAAAGCAGGAAAATCATACATATGTTTTGAAAAGCGAGTCAATCGACTGCTTAGATGAAGCGTGCAATGTGGTAAAAACATATGAATGCATGAGCGGAGGGGCTTATTTAGCGGGCTCCGGCAAGGGTACAATAACTGTTGCTTCAGTATCATCGGTGAATGTAATATCAGTAAAATAGGAGCCTTATATGCCTTGACATAAGTGAAATATTAATATAAAATTAATTGATTATAAAAGCATAGTATAAGTTTTGAAAGGGGCATAATATGGGTATTGCTATAGATATTATCATAGTGCTTGTGCTTCTGTTTTTTATATGGTCATCGGCAAGAAGAGGCTTTGTAAGAACGGTTATAGATATAGTCGGATATATTTTATCAATGTTTGTGGCTTTTTCAATAAGCGGAACCATAGCAGACGCGGCATATGATAATTTTGTAAAACCATCTATGTCGAAAGCGATAGAGGAAAAGATTACGCAGGATCCAAGTCAGTCGGCTGAAGAGCTGATATCAGACGCATTTGACAATATGCCGTCAGTGGTGACGCGTGCTGCAGAAAACTTTGGCATAACGAAGGAAAGCACGATAGAGAAATACAGCGGTGCGCTGCAGAACAATGGAGCATCGGTAGCAGAGGCTATAACCGACTATGTTGCAGGTCCTGTAATAATAAGCATATTTACCGGTGTAGCGATGCTGATTATATTAATAACGCTGATGTGCATAGTGCATGTAATATCGCGTGCGGCGAACAGCGTGATATCGAGAATACCGATAGTGGGCTGGCTGAATAAGGTGCTCGGCGCAGTTACCGGCGTAATAAAAGGCGGGCTGATTGCAATACTGCTCTGTGTAGTACTGACGATTGTTTTAAACCTTGTCCCAAGCGGCGCTGATATAATATCACAGTCGTATATATTGAATTTTGTAAACAATATGGATATATCCATGATTTAGTTTTGTAATAAAATGTTATATAAAAATACATAAATAATATAATTATCCTGATATAATAAAAGGGAAGTGCAAGATGAAAAGAATTTTTACTGTTCCCAATATTCTCTCAATAGTAAGAATACTGCTTATACCGGTATTTATAGTATTATATTTAATCGGCCGTCAGGGCGAGAGTATATATTTGCTGATATCGGTATTAGTCGTTGCGCTGTCGGGCTTTACGGATATTCTGGACGGTATTATAGCGAGAAAATGCAACATGGTGTCGGACCTTGGCAAAGTGCTTGACCCAGTAGCGGATAAGCTGACGCAGGCTGCTGTTGCAATTTGCCTTGCAATAGACAATCCGATAGTAATACCCATGTTTGTTGTGTTTGCCATAAAAGAATCAGCAATGATGATAGGCGCGCTGACGCTGTATAAATCGACTGATCGCCGGCCGATAAGCGCCAAATGGTATGGTAAAATGTCGACGGTAATACTTTATTCGGTTATGATGCTTATAATAATAAATACCGTCTACAGCTTCATACCCGGCTGGCTCATAACGACGCTGGTGGTAATAGCGACACTTTCAATCATATTTTCAGTAATAAACTACTATTTGTTATTCAGGGCCGCTATACGCGAAGAAAAAGCGGAGGCTCATTCCCAGAGTAATTAAGGAGATTAATTTATGCCACTTAAAATGTGCTCAAGATGTCACAAGAACCCTGCTGTTGTATATATAACACGCATTGAAGGAGATAAATCGTATCCTGAGGGCTTATGCCTTCAGTGTGCTAAAAGCTTAGGAATACAGCCAATAAACGATATGCTCAATCAGATGAACATACCGGAGGAGGATTTAAACGCCATGTCGGAGCAGCTTTCAGAGCTGTATGGCGAAATGGCGGATGAAAATACCGATTTAAGCACAATATCAGATGATGAAAGCGAGGACGGCGATTTCGAACCGGGTGGAGCCGCAACATCTGCTTTCCCGTTTCTGCAGAATTTATTCGGCGGCGCGCGGCAAAATCAGGGCGACGGCGCAGCTGTAGACGACAAGGCAAAATCAAGTGCAAACGGAAAAGAGAAAGCAAAGAAGAAAAAACGCAAGTTTTTGGATACTTACTGCACAAATCTGACGCAGAAAGCGAAAGAAGGAAGCATTGACCGCATAATAGGCAGAGAGCGGGAGATGTACAGAGTGGTGCAGATATTATCCCGCCGCGTTAAGAACAATCCATGCCTGATAGGCGAGCCGGGCGTCGGCAAAACGGCGATTGCAGAGGGACTGGCTCTTAAAATTGCGCACGGCGACGTCCCCGCAAAGCTTATGGACAAGGAAATACATCTGCTGGACCTTACGGCGCTTGTAGCGGGCACACAGTTCCGCGGTCAGTTCGAAAGCCGCATTAAAAGCCTTATACAGGAAGTAAAGGCGGACGGCAATGTCATACTGTTTATAGACGAGGTGCATAATCTGGTCGGTTCCGGCGACTCTGAAGGCTCGATGAATGCTGCAAATATTCTAAAACCGGCGCTGTCCAGGGGCGAGATACAGGTAATAGGCGCCACCACCTTTACAGAGTATAGAAAGTATATAGAAAAAGATACGGCTTTAGAGCGCCGTTTTCAGCCGGTTACTGTTGAAGAGCCGTCGGTTAAGGATACCGTTGAGCTGCTTAAGGGAATAAAATCTTATTATGAGAATTTCCACGAAGTAAAGGTGCCGGATAATATAATAAATCGCGCGGTAGTATTATCGGAGCGGTATATAAACGACAGATATCTTCCGGATAAGGCGATAGACTTGCTTGACGAAGCCTGCGCCGCCAAACGTCTGAAGAATAAGCAGGCGGATGAGCTCTACGCGCTTGGCAGGGATATTAAAGAGCTTGAGAACAGGGAAGAAGAGCTTGAGGCGGAGACGGAAAACGTAGATTATGAGCAGCTCGCCGAAGTAAAATCGGAGCTTGCCAAAAAGCGTATGCAGAGCGGGGAAATAAAAATACCCGAGTCAGCGTATGAAGTGGACGAAGACGATTTGGCGCATGTGATAGAGCTGTGGACGGGTATACCCGCGTCAAAGGTCAAAGAGAGCGACCTTAAAAAGCTCAACAGCCTTGACGACGAGATGAAAAAGCATATAATCGGCCAGAATGAAGCGGTTGAAGCGGTATGCGCGGCGGTAAGGCGTTCAAGGGTGCAGATAAGCCCGCGCAGGCGTCCGGCGTCGTTTATATTTGTCGGTCCGACGGGCGTCGGAAAGACGGAGCTTGTAAAGATACTTGCAGGGGAGCTTTTTGACTCGCCGGAAACGCTTATACGCCTTGATATGTCGGAGTTTATGGAAAAGCATTCTGTCTCACGCATAATCGGCTCACCTCCGGGATACGTGGGTTATGATGAAGCGGGGCAGCTGACGGAGAAGGTGCGCCGCAAGCCATATTCGGTTTTGCTGTTTGACGAGATAGAAAAGGCGCATCCGGACGTACTTAATATACTGCTGCAAATACTCGACGACGGACGCATAACCGATGCGCACGGCCGCACAGTCAATTTTGAAAATACGATTATAGTGATGACGTCAAATGCCGGCAGCGATAAAAAGGACAATGTGCTTGGATTTAACAAGACGGAGGCAGAGGCGTCGAAAGAAAAGGCGATAAAGGCGCTGGAGGCTTTCCTGCGTCCGGAGTTTATGAGCAGGGTAGACGAGGTTATAGTGTTCCGTCCGCTAAGCAGGGAAGATTTTTCGAAGATAGCCGTGCTCATGCTGGATGAGCTAAAGGGTCCGATGAGCGAAAAAGGCATAACGCTGACATGGACGCCGGCAGTGCCTGAAACGCTTGCGGAAAAATCATATGGCGGCAAACGCGGCGCGCGCGATTTGCGTTCATGCATACGCCGCGATGTAGAGGATAAAATAGCAGGGCTTCTTGTAGAGGAATGTGATAAGACGTTTAATGAGATAAATCTTTCAGTAAGGGGCGGAAATATATTTGTTTCCGGAAAATAACTCTGGATAATTATTAAAATTTATGTCTGTAAAAGTAAAAAATTAACGCCTGCTTAGCAGGCGTTAATTTTAATACAAGCCGGTATTGACTTTAGCATTATTTTTTGGTAAAATACAATTTGTCAGTTGCGGGTGTAGTTCAATGGTAGAATTCCAGCCTTCCAAGCTGGTTACGTGGGTT
>JAUUSE010000103.1:0-2201 GCA_030842085.1 Bacillota bacterium
TTTTATATTTCCCCATATGTTGTTCTTATACTTGTTTTAAGTACAAAAGATTTATAGGTGAACAAAATTTATGCTTTTATAAAAATTATCTTTATTCTCCTATGATTTTGATGAGCACTCGTTTTACGCGCATTCCATCAAATTCAAAATAGAAAATTTGCTCCCATGTGCCGAAATCGAGACGTCCGTCAGTAATTGCGCATACCACCTCGCGTCCCATTATTGTGCGCTTTAGGTGCGCGTCGGCATTGTCCTCATATCCATTATGCTGATATTGAGAATATGGTTTCTCCGGCGCGAGCTTTTCCAGCCATTTTTCATAGTCGTTGTGCAGCCCGGTTTCGTCATCGTTGATAAATACGCTGGCAGTTATATTCATAGCATTTACGAGAACAAGACCATCGGTTATTTTGCTTTCATCTATCGCCTTTTGTACGTCTTTGGTTATGTTTACAATTCCGCGTCTTGACGGCAGATTAAATTTTAACTCTTTTCTATAGGATTTCATTATAAAATCTCCTTGTAATAAAAATATATTATTATGGCTCTTATTTTTGTCGAATTTTGCAGCACATCGATTATAACTATCTGAAAGCTGTTTTTGACGCTTAATGTGTCAGAATATAATATTGTGAAAAGTAAGCTTAAAATTAAAATATATAAGATACGAATGCAAGAGATTTATTATTGTGCCTGAGATAATGTAGTTTGATAAAAGGACAAGATAAACAGTCGCCTAAATAGCTTAAGAGTAAGCAAAAATATAAAAATAGTAATTGCAGCTGCGCACAAGAGAAGCTGCATCCATCTCTAACTTAATTTCAAAGGAATTAATATAAAATTAATCTTTGTATATAAAGATTCTTATTTGCTTTAATTTTTTAATTTATAGAAGAGTAATTGGTCTTTACAAAAATCCGCGGTGATAAAAGTCACCGCGGATAAAAATTTACACTATAAAAGTGCTTCATCTATTTCAAATAGATAATATGATACCTACATATAAATAGGCGCTACAGCGCTTATTTATGCCTTGCCGACAGAACCGAAGAGCTCCATCTTTTCCTTAACGGTGGCTTTAATAGCCTCAAATCCCGGCTTAAGCAGCTTTCTCGGGTCATAGCCTTTGCCCTCAAGGTCCTTGCCCTCTTCAATATATTTCCTTGTAGCAGCTGCAAAGGCAAGCTGGCATTCTGTGTTAACATTTATTTTTGAAACGCCAAGGCTTATTGCCTTTTTAATCATATCGTCAGGAATACCCGTGCCGCCATGGAGAACCAACGGCATATCTCCAGTCAGCTTCTGTATTGCATCAAGCGTTTCAAAAGAAAGGCCTTTCCAATTTGCGGGATATTTGCCGTGAATATTGCCGATGCCGGCGGCAAGCATAGTAACACCTAAGTCGGCTATCATTTTGCACTCATTCGGGTCAGCGCATTCGCCGGCGCCTACAACTCCGTCTTCCTCGCCGCCTATAGAGCCTACCTCAGCCTCAAGAGATATACCCTTAGCTTTTGTTACTTCAACAAATTCCTTGGTCTTAGCTATATTCTCATCAATCGGATAGTGTGAACCGTCAAACATAACAGAAGAGAACCCAGCTTCTATGCAGGCTTTTGTGCCCTCATATGTGCCGTGGTCAAGATGCAGCGCAACCGGAACGGTTATGTTAAGAGATTTAACCATTTCCGTAACCATAGCCGTTACGGTTTTAAAACCGCACATATACTTGCCGGCGCCCTCGGAAACGCCAAGTATTACCGGCGATTTGAGTTCTTCAGAAGTCTCAAGTATAGCACGTGTCCACTCAAGGTTATTGATGTTGAACTGACCAACGGCATAGTGGCCTTTCTTTGCTTTGGTAAGCATTTCTTTTGCAGATACTAACATTGTGTATTCCTCCTATTTTTTAAGGCGATGCAACTGTAACCGTATATTTGCAGAGACAGCATCCATCACCCTATATATCTAAATATATTATATTTGCTGCCGCCGCATATTTCAATACAAAGTTTAAATTTTACAGCTATAGTCGAGAACAGAAAAAAATTGCCCTTTTTAAAAGGGCAATTTTTATTTTTGGCTATACGAATAATTCAGACGTTTAAACGTTATATCGTCAAAAGAGTTTACAATCCGGATATTAGAAAGAAAAAGTCAACAAATATAATGTATAAAAAGCGTCTGTGATTTTTACAAGC
>JAUUSE010000104.1:0-2196 GCA_030842085.1 Bacillota bacterium
GGTTTCGCTGGCTAAAAATCCCGAAAATCCATCCTCAACACCTTCAGCAGCGGCGGAGCCTTCTATAAGCAAGCTCGGACACGCGCAAGCCGCAGCTTCCTTTACCACTAAGCCGGATGTATCATACACAGAAGGGAAAAGAAATAAATCTGCCCTGCTGAAAAATGTCCTTACAAGCTTGCGATCATAAATTGCACCAAGACAGAAAGCACAGTCATCCATATTTATCTCTTTAATATATCTTTCAATATCACTTTTGTCGTTTCCATCGCCCACAAAATAAACCTTAAAAGATATGCCTGCATTTTTAACTTCTTTTAAAGAATCAATAATGAGCTTTATATTTTTATACCATTGCATGCGGCCTACAAACAAAAACATAAGCTCATTTTCAGGTATATTGTACAATTTATTTAAAGCGTCTGTATCGTCTTTTCCCAGCTTTCCTTTTGGAAAATCGGTGCCGTTTTCCATTACAATATATTCGCCTTTATAACCTAGTCCTCTAAGGCTTTCGGCGGCCGTTTCAGTGACTACCCAAACCTCATCTGCCATATTGATATTGGCCAGAACAATTTTTCTGGCGATTTTGCGAATAGGCCGATTTTTGACCCGAGCGTCTATATCAACGTCAAATTTGGTATGATAGGTAAAAACAGTAGGTGGGCGATGGGGTTTTATCGATACCGATTTGGCCATAAGAGATGATACAAATGGCGAATGCACATGCAGAATATCAAGCTTTTTCGATAATATTTTCCCCATCGATACCGGAGTAGGAATTCCTGCACGATAGCCAATGCTTTTATTAAGATTAATTGAAAAATAGCGGTATACGTTAAAATTATAATTATCAGTTACATGTGGATATTTAGGCGTTACAACTGTGACGTCGCATCCCATATCTGAAAGCACTTCGGCATAATTTTTAACTGTATTTGCCACGCCGTCTATTGTCGGCGGAAACGAGTCGTTAAAAAGCCCAACTTTTAACGGCATAGCTATCCCTCACTTATAATTATATTTATTTTCAATACTTATTTTATGTACATTAGAATTTTTCCATTTGCCTTTTAAATATGATATTAGTTATGCCTCAAATAATTATAATCTGCGAAAACGTTTATATCTGTAATCAGGCAGCTTATTTGCCGGTATTTGAGAAAGAATGTCGAGACTGCGTGAGATAAAGTCATCTATTGAATTGGCAACAGAGTCGGGGTCAACCTGAGCGCCTTCTTCCGGTTCGGGAATAATTTCTTCAATAATATCAAGCTTTAAAAGCTCGTCGGCAGTTATTTTCATGACGTCGGCGGCCTGCTCCGCCTTTTGTGCGTCTTTCCACAATATCGCCGCAAAGCCCTCCGGTGAAAGTATGGAGTAAACGGCATTTTCCAGCATTGCAATACGATCGGCAACCGCCAGCGCCAGCGCGCCGCCGCTGCCGCCTTCGCCTATAAATACGCTTATCACAGGAACCTTAAGCGCCATCATTTCTTCCAAGTTTTTGGCTATAGCCTCGCCCTGACCGCGCTCTTCAGCACCCATGCCGCAATATGCGCCCTGCGTATCTACAAAATTGATTATCGGCCGGCCGAATTTTTCCGCCTGCTTCATAAGCCGCAGCGCTTTTCTGTACCCTTCCGGGTGCGGAGAGCCAAAATTGCGCCGAGCCTTATCTTTTACGTCTGTGCCCTTTTCCTCGCCAATTACCGTTACGGGCATACCTTTATACATGGCTATGCCGCCGATTACAGCAGCGTCGTCGGCATAGTTTCTGTCGCCGTGAAGCTCCATAAAATCGGTAAAAATCTTATTTATGTAATACTCCGCTGTGGGACGGTTCATCATCCTGGCAATTTTTATCTTTTCCCATGCCGTTTTGCTCATTTTGTCCCCTCCGTTTTGTGCATCATAAGTATTTTGCGGATGTTCTCTTTTAAATCCTTGCGCTCGCTTATTAAGTCAACAAAGCCGTGCTCACATGCAAATTCCGCCGTTTGAAAGTCCTTAGGCAGCTTTTGCTTTATTGTTTGCTCTATTACCCTTTTGCCGGCAAAGCCTATAAGCGCACCCTTTTCGGCTATTATTATATCGCCGAGGCTTGCAAAGCTCGCCGTTACGCCGCCGGTCGTCGGGTTGGTTATTACAGTTATATAAAGCAGGCCTTTCTGCGAGTGCTTTTCAAGCGCACCG
>JAUUSE010000105.1:0-2155 GCA_030842085.1 Bacillota bacterium
CAAAATTACGAATATCTCCCCGGCGCTGCCGATAACAGCACCACCATGCTTGTAAACAGGCTTGACAGCAGCGTTGGCCATGATTACACTTATACATATGATAATCTCGGCAATATATCGTCGATAAGCGAGGACGGCAATATTGTTGCAGCCTATCAATACGACTCGCTCAGTCAGCTTGTGCGTGAGGATGATTATCTGCGCGGCATAAGCACGGCGTACAGCTATGATGCCGGCGGAAACATAACCAGCAAGGTCGTAAGCAAGCTTGAGAATGGACAGGCAACGGATACGATAGAAACGATAAGCTATTCGTATGATGGGACGTGGAAGGACAAGCTTGTGTCGTATAACGGCGAGGCCATAACCTATGACGCTATAGGCAACCCATTGCAGTACCGCGGCGGCTTATCATTTGAATGGGAGAATGGACGTCAGCTTGCATCTGTAACAAAGGGCGGCGCTGCCCTTGCGCAGTACAGATACAACGACGAGGGTATTCGTGTTTCTAAAACAGTAAACGGCGTCACTACGAAGTATTATCTAAACGGCAGCACAATACTGCGTCAGGATGATGGCACTAACGTAATAGACTTCCTGTATGATGACGCTGGCTCACCGCTTGGCATTGTGTTAGGCGGGGAATATTACTACTACATGGAGAATGTGCAGGGAGACATAGTAGGAATAATAGACAGTGAGAACAACATCGTGGCACAGTATAGATACGATGCATGGGGCAAGATAATAAGCATCACCGATGAAACCGGAGCAGATGTATCGTCTATCACTGGACATATTGCGAACGTAAATCCGTTAAGATATCGCGGGTATTACTACGATGCAGAAACCGGCCTCTACTATCTGAACAGCAGGTACTATGATCCTGAGACTGGTAGGTTTATAAATGCGGATGGAATTATTGCTGGAGTTGGAAATAGTCAAGGATACAATCTTTATTCTTACTGTGATAATAATTCCGTTAATAAAGTAGATTATATTGGAAATAAGCCTGGAGACTTATTTAACACTATGGATGAGGCAGCAAGAGACGCTGCAATATATTTAGGGACATTATCATTTGAAAGTGGATGGGAGTATTCGACATCTATCTATACAGTTAATAAAACGATAAGGACGGCAAAAATCGAGATAATAAAATTTAATATTCTATCCTTAGAATTTTACATCCCATATTTGAAATTTGTTAATACAAAAATAACGCAATATACGTATAAAACAATTAAAACAGAAAAAGATGCATGGTCTACAGATATTCCCAGAGCACCGTTATTTAAAAAGAGAGTTGCAGGCATACATACTCATCCTATGGGAAGCGGCAGGGGTATTACACAATTTTCATCAGCTGATAAAGAATGGGCTAATTATTATAAAATCCCAATATATGTATATGGACCAAATGGTATATTAAGAAAATATGATCCCGCTACTGGTGAAGACATAAGATTATATTCTGATCTTCCGGTATCTCCTAAAAGACCGTGGTTAGACTAAACAAAAGAAGGAATTATATGAGAAAGGTAATTATTGTTTCTGGAATCAGTATAATATTAGCCATTATTGCTGTAATATCTACTATATTATTTATTAATATATATTTTCCAGCAATAGGTACATTTAGCTTAGAAGACTATAAGAGCGAAATTGAATATTTTTCGTCAAATAATAACGTTGGCGATGTAAATAATGCATATACAGCAATAAAAAAAGCAAAAGATTTATGGATAGAAAAATTTTATAAAGTAGCTAATGGAAAAGCAACTAATCCGCTTAAAGGGAAAATTTTTAAAGTAGAGTATGATTCTAAAAATGAATGTTGGCATATATATGGCGAATTTATCCGTATAACTACAGGAGCTGTTCCGCATGCTCTAATTCAGAGTGATGGAAAAGTACTTGCTGTGTGGATGGAATAAGGAAACTGTTATAAGACGATAGTAATCAAGATATGCTACAAAAGCTAATACGACAGTGAAACAGGATTGTATTATCTGAACAGCAGGTACTATGATCCTGAGACGGGCAGGTTTATAAATGCGGATGGAATTATTGATAATCGTGGAGTAATAACACCGAATTTATTTGCTTATTGTTTAAACAATCCCATTAATAATGTTGATAGTAATGGGGATTT
>JAUUSE010000032.1:0-20324 GCA_030842085.1 Bacillota bacterium
TATACTGTCGTAAGTATTACTTATAAGATAAGTATTTACTGCCGGGTCTCTGTACACATCGCTGTTGTCAGGACTATCGCCGTTTGGCCATGATATTGAGCTTTCTTCCAAGACATAATTGTAAATTCTTCCGCGTCCATCATATTTTGGAAGTTTTGAAGCGCCTTCTTCTCCGCTGATTATTACATTCCCGTCCGGGTCAACCGTCATTGTATTTTTGCCTATATATTCAATGCGGAAAATATACGATCCATTGCTGTAAATGCTTGCCCAATCGGATACTTCCAGTGTTGCAATACTCTTTTTATCGCTGCTTCCCGCTGTTTGCTGATAGAGTGTAAATTTAACGGTCGGCAAATCTACCCTCGGATATCCGCTTGGCAGTGACGTCCACAGCTTTTGTCCACGTATAGTAACCGTTTGATATATCTTATTTGTAAAAGTACCGCCTTCAATAAGCGCATAGTATGGTACGTCCGAATTCTCCTGTGTCTGTACGTTGCGGACATAATTCATGCCGTCCGGCGATGAGATTTCGTATTCAGTTCCTATTGAAGCAATATGTCCTTCATTTTCTGCTACAGGCACCGAGTACTCTACCGGCAGATAGTCAAAGTCAGAGGCATTTACTGATGTGTGCTCTACAGCAAAATACTTTATTTCATAGCCTAAGCTGTCATATTTCGGCAGGCCGTCAAGCACGGCGTGCCAATGCAGCTGCTTATCATACAAGCCGTCTGGGTCGTCTGCAGGGTCTTCTTCAAGATATGTCCATTTGTAGTTTGCTATGTAAAGCGAAACGGCAGTATCAATATCTGACGTGTGTACCTCATTGTAAATATTGAGGTAAATATCGGGCCGCTGACCGGATGAATAAACATAATCATCATTCCACTGCTTGTGCCACATTATGCTCTTTGTGCCGCTCAGACGGTTTGTTACCGTTATAGACTGGCTGTCGGCTTCATGCTTATGCCCTACAGTATACCCCGTCTCTTCATATCCGACATTATATTCCTTTATAAGCTCATAAAGCTCCGGATAACTTTGCGCTATCGTTTCAATATCAACAACTGCACCATTGCCGTCAAGCCAAATCTCCACTACTTCATATCTTACAACAGAACCGTTGCGGTCATATTTCGGCAGACCGAAAAATTTATATTCAGATGTGTCCTCTGTCAGTATTATCTCTCTGTCAGACGAAGCCTTTTGGCCGTCGCCGTCGAGTATTGGCACTCTATTGTCATGATTTCCTACAGTAATATAATCAGAGCTGCCTACGCCGCTGCGGCTTATTTCATAATAGGATGGAACATCATCCTCAGCGAACTTCAGACGCAAAGCCGGATAGAGCGTTACGCCCTTGCTGCTTAGTCTTTCCAGCTCTGCCTGAATTTCCTGACGCTTTTCGCCGTCGCCGTCCACCCAATTTTTAGTCACGGTTAGATTTATATTTCCAAGCCTGCGGTTTGTAACAGTATAAAACGTAATGCCCGCAATCTCTTCGCGGCTGTAAGTGGCTTCATAATAGTGATATTCCGTCTGATACTGTATGGCGGTATATTCATCGTCGCTTTCACCGTTATATTCGTCCGGCATTTGCGGTGATGTATAGTTTGGCTCACGGCCGGAATTTATGGCATATGATGTAAGCGGGACTGCTGTTTCGCCCACCTTCGTTTCAAGGATATATACATCCTCTTGTTCTAAGTTGCCTATGCCTACCCAATCGTGCCAAACGCCGTTGCCCAGCGTAATGCTGTTAACTACCTCATTCGTATATCGATTATATACGGTAATGGTAACCGGCTGGCGATGCAGTATATCGCTGTCGTCAATCCACGCCTTACGCACCATGATGCGGTTGCCCTTGCCCGGCGCATTATACACCGTAGTGGTATATCCGTCATCGTCGCGGGTTGTTTCATATGTAGGAATAAATTCTATGTTTCCGCTCACTTCAAGCAGGACATACTCATATTGCCTGCCCTCACCGTCGTACTCGTCAAGCGGGGTGACCACCGTAACCCACGGCTCTGTCTCCTGGGCATATATTCCCAGTTCTTCATTTACAAGGGTTTTATCTTCATCTGCAATTCCATCCATTGTGAATGCAGCGACAGGCTCGCCTAAGGCTTCACCGCTTATTGTGCGGTAAATATTAAATGTCGCATCAGCTCCGTCGGGCGCATCAATTTCTTCACCGTCTGCGTCAAGCCATACCTTTATAGTCTCATAGTCTATGGTATTTGCTATAGAATTTGTAATAAGAGTACTGTTATCTCCCTGTATTTCTGAGACAGAGCTGTATTTTATATCTCTGTCGCTTTGTTTTAGCGTGAAGCTGCCGCTGTCGCCAAGCCATGTGAGAAGGTTATCGGTGCTGCCCTCTCCCTGATAAACCGCTTGTTCTATCCAGCGGTATTCCAGCGCTCTGCCCAGCATATCATACTCCGGCATATTGCGGCTCACCGTATATGACAAATTCTCTGCGAAAAAGCCGTCTATTACCTCTTTTTCACCCGTATTATTCCATTCATCATTGCTGCCGCGGACACGTGACTGCAGTATGAGCTCTATTTTTATGTCTTCAAATTCCGACTGAAACGCTGCTGCTTTCCATACTTTTGTTGCCGATGCGGCAACCGTGTCCGTAATACGGTTAGAGATGGTTCCCCCGTCATACAGAAACGTGTTGCCGTTTGGGCGCGGTTCGGTAGTGTCCACGAGTTCACCATCTACATCGACTCTGTCCGTGATAGTTCCGTCCTCTGATACACTTCCGAAGACCTGCTCATAGCTTCGCGCGTCTTCACCGTTAACCGTCGTAGCGTCTAAATATTCCCTTGCAACATAAATATATTCGTACCCCTCAGGGTCGTACTTTGTTAAAGCCTCATGGCTTATATTTTGGCTGTTTTGTGCGATATCCAATGTGGTTGTGACAATGGTGCCGTCAGCATTTCTTACCGGCGCCGCAGTCGTATAGCTGCTGCCGCTTCTATACCTCCAAAGCTGGAACTCGCCGGTCGGGCGCCCTGTCTTTATTTCATCTGAGCCGCCGTCCAGCCACACCTTGTCTGCGCTGTAATTTTTTATGCCCGTCAGCGTCAGATACATAGTTCCGCCGCTGTGAATTTTATCGGTAACCGAGCCGAAGTTCGGTGCAGCGGAATTATCATATGATAATACAAAATAGTCGCCCTTGTCTAACGACGGAATGGTTATCCTCCCGCCTCCGCCCTTTATTTCCTCCACAGAATACGATATCTGCGAGCCGTCTATATTGTATTTCCAGACGTCATTTATAATCATAGTACCGGATGTTGGATTGTCCGGGTCTGATGAAGGGTCAATCACAATATCTATGGCGTCGTCTATATCGCTCAGCTTATAGTCATGAGTTGTGCCTCTAATAGAAGCGACAAACTGAAAATGCTCTAATATAGCGTTGCTTATGCCCGGCGCCTGACCGAGATTTCCCCACCTCATGCGGAGATAAAAGGAAAAATCGAAATTTAATATGTAGTACCAGCCGGTCTGCGAAATGCCCTGATATTCACTTAAGTTATCCGGCGTTACTTCCACAAGGCTGTATCCGTCTGTTTGCTGAGGCGTGATTTTCCATTCTACTGTGTGTGAAGTTTCATCGCCGTATTTATCTACATATGTTACCTGTGTCGGCAACGTATTTGAGCCTATTGATAATGTATAGCTTCCCACCCCGCTGCGGGCGTCTATACTTATGCTTGGGTAATTGCTAAGGCCTAAATCGGCCAAATTTGACTTAGTAAGCTCTTTAAATCCGCCGCCGTCCATAGAAAAATAGAGCTTTGGCGCTGTATACTTATCAGCACTGGGTCGTATTCCGGTCTCGTTGTTGTTGTCTACCCAGAATATTCTCTGGCTGTATGCCTCTCGGTAGCTGTCAATGCGGATATATTCGGGCTCATTTGCATAAACTTCCACTGTATTATTGCTGCTTTGTGCTGAGATTAAGCCGTTTTGCACCGCTGCTGTACGAGTAGCTTTTTGGGCAGCGCTTGCCGTCGTTTCATACAATGCGTCGGCGCTGTTTTCTGCTTTCTCGCTCTCTATATAAACAGAAATATCCGCCTGCGTGCTCCTTTGGCAGGTATATTCGTCGCCGGCGAGCGAAACGGCGTCCATTTGCACCGACAGCGATACCCTCGCATCATCTTTCGAAATGTCATTTTCGCGCAATGTCAGAGCGCTTCCCAATAGCATAATTTCACAGTCAAGGTCGGGCAGCTCTGTAATTTCTGTAAATGCTTCCGGTGTGCGTACTATTTCAAACTCAAGCGTCGATATATCGGCGCAGACTACATTTCTCACCTTTGCATCCGCCGGTAGTCCTGTTATAGACGCAACCGATGCACCGTCCGCCGTTATCTGCCCGTTTGACGGTAAATATGAATAATCCCCCCTCCGGAAGATATACGCCTTCCGGAAGCTTAAGAGTAACTTTAAAAGTCTGAATTTGTGTATAAATAACTCCCGTTTCAGCTTTGTTCTGCGAATCTGCAAGGAGATTAAAGGCAAAGTCTGAAACGCCGCCGTTTAATATTTTAACATTTTCTGATTTTGCTTCGGCCGCCATTTCCCAATTAAAAAAAGCGTCAATTTGACAGCTTCCGCCTTTTTTCTGCAGCACCGGCTCTCCGGCCGCTCCTTTTTTTAGCGTCGGAGAAATGGTGATGTCATCGTCGCTTACATCTATGCTAAACGGCGCAGTGGTTTTACTCCACGATTTAAATGTAAGCTCGCTTGTTACCGTCGGATTATCGTTATCCAATGTAAAGCAAATATTTACTCCACCGTCGTCTTTTAGCTCAATGTTTATCGCTGTACCTTCGCCGGGAAGCACTTCAGTTTCATAATCGAGCTTGCCGTTTTCATCTCTGAACTGCTGAAGTGCTGAAGCTTCTTGACGTGTAAGTGATATTTTTACCTCCGCGCTTTCTACAATGCTCTCACTGTCAGAATTAAGCGATGCACTTAAATTTACTGTTGCTGTTTCCCCTGTTTTTGCGCTTTCCTCTGCTGGCTGCCAGCGCACATATACATCCGGTTTAACGTCAGTACTGTCCGAACCGCTTTGAGTCGCATATGTTATGATTGATGCCGGCAGCATTGTAAATGCCATAAGGACAGCCATCACAGCGCTTAATACGCGGTATTTAAGCTTTGTCTTTCCTTTCACGAAATCACTCCTTTATACACTAACATTAAAATTTCTTTATAATTTTATGCTTAACGTATGTTTGTATGACCTTTTTTTGCCAATGCTGCTCTATTGTCAGTTTGAAGATGCTTTTTTAATTTTTAGAATAATTGCAAATATATAATAAAAAGATATGTAATTGATATATTTATGACTGATAAAATAAATTTATGGTTGTTCTTAGTCAGATGCATATAATTCATATTTCTGTTAAAATTAATTTATATTATTTATGTAAACTCAAATTATAATAAGTTAAGCTGACGTTGGAAAAAGCAATGTATATAAAAAGAGTGTCTGAAATTTTCATAATCAAAGAAAAAATCAGACACTTATGAAGGATATTATCGATTTTAATAAATTTACTAAAATATTAGACATGTACTTTTTTATTAATATAAATCTTGCTGTCAAATAAAAGTAAATAGTAAGATAAAAACATTATGTTAATGATATTTTTATCTTTAAAAGCAGCTCTAAACTTCGTGTCCTCTTTTCACATTAAATATCTTTTATTTTGCAATTCAACCTATATAACAGTTAGGCAACAACAAACACTGTAATCAGCATGAATGATAAACAGGAAAAAGAAGATTAATCAGCGTCTCATCTAAAATAATCACTTTATGCAAAATTACTATTGTATTTGATATTGACAGCAAGTTTAAAATGTCGGCAAAGCTTCATTGCACCAATTTGCCCTATGGGAAAGGCATAAATATACACATATTTTTAAGCAATCAATGGTCTTATTTTTTTATTGCAATTATTAACCGCCTTATCTCCTGAATATGCTTTCCATGGGATTTTTTATTGCCTTTTTCAATGCCCCGTGGTACTATGGAAATAAAACATACGCCTGTTGCCGCAGGAGTATGTTTAGTTGTTTTCTGTTTTGTTATTAATCGTTTTTCTTTCGCCAGAAACTTTGCTTCCGGCCCTTTTAACCTTAAACTTATATTTTAGTTTTAGGGCTTTTTCTCATGCGCGAATATATTGACACAGATTATATCTTTCCTTTTCCTGCTTTCACCAGCCTTAATACGAATTTTAATCTCGTATTTTGGATATATTATATACGAAATTAATTCTCGTGTCAAGTGTTTTCACAAATTATTTTAGAGGTGTTTTTATGAACACATTTGGTCAGAGATTAAAGGAACTTAGAAAGCTAAAAAAGTTAAAGCAGTCTGATGTTGCACAATTGCTTGGAATAACTACAAGAAATTATCAGGACTATGAATATGGAAAAATCGATCCGCCTACATCAAAAACGATAATACTGGCCGATTATTTCGATGTATCTATAGACTTTCTTGTAGGTAGAACGGATGTTAAAAAGCGCTAAAAATAAAAAAAAAAAGCTGATAAGCTAAGCTTATCAGCTTTTTTTTACAATGTGTGGTTAGATCTCAGTAACTCATAAAATATATATTTTGAAAACGGCTTGTTTTTGTACCTATTAGTCAATTGCCGCTATCAGCTGTTTTTGCCGTTCCTGCCAAGAAGTCCTTTAGCTGATTAAATACAATATCACTCATAACGCCGTTTCTTTCGCCGTAATACAAGGCAATAGGATATTTATCCACAAAATCCTGATAGGCGTTTACATAGTCCTGATATTTTTCTAAATTTTCCTCTCTGTCACTACCGGAAAACAAATTACTCTGCGATTCCATTTCGGCGCCAACCATCGTGCTGGACTTCTTTTCACCGCCCCATACAACATAATTTTTGTTAAGGACAGCATTTTGCAACGTTATCTCTTTAATTAAATCTATATTATAATCCAGTCCTGGTGAGAACACATGATTCGGTTGGAGTATAACATAATCGAATATATCCGTTTGGTTTGCTATAAATCCTATATGTTTGCCTGTATCATCGGTTGCACGATAATAAGGGCACCAGAAAGTGAGCTTGCCATCCTCATGTACGGCGTCATTGCAGGCTTTCATTGCGCGCACCTCTGCATTATTGAAATCTACCAGATTATCGGTTTCAAAGCAGTTGTAAGTCGTAGTCGGTACATCTTCTTTCAGCCAGTAAAAGCCCTTTATGTTATTTTCCCATATCTGAGGGTCGGTATTATTTTTTAAATAATCATAATACTCCAAAAACGGCTCTATGTATAAATCTGCAAGTGTTACAACGTACATGTCCGGGAAAGAATACCATATTTCTATATCCGGATTTATGGCCACTAAGCGCTCGGCAAATTCCAGCGTCATATCCGCATAATCGTTAAGAAGCAAATCCTCATCAAGCGGATTTATTTTGCTTCTGTATTGAGCCTTTAGATTATCCAAATCCGCCTGACTTGGGTTGCCTCCCACCATGTCGGCAGTTATGGCATTAATATCATCTTTCGTTATTAAAAGTTCTGGTTCTGTACCGCCCTCTGGTATATAAGTTACCGGAGCAGTGCCGTAAGCTATGCACACCTCATTAACACCAATGTCGGTTAGCTTCTGGATGTCATTATCTGTATACTTTGCATACGATGCAGATGTGCTGCCTACATATCCAACATGCATAAACAGCGGCTTAATCGGTGGTAGTGCGTCATGCGGACGTAGAGAATTCTTACTGCATGATGTAAGAAGCCCCACCATTAGCACTCCCGTCATAAGCAACGACATAATTCTTACAATAATTTTCATCTTTTTAACCTGCCTTTTATTTATTTGATTAATTAATTGCTGCCTTTAAGTAGCTCTTCAAGAAAGCTTATCGACCTGTCGTCCATGATGCTTCTGCGCTCCCCGCCGTAAATGGCCACCGGATATTTTCCTATCATATCGCCATAGGCCGCTACATAGTCCTGATATTTCTCTATGTTGTGCGCGCCGTCACTGCCGTCGAAATCTTTCGAATCCATTTCAAATTCCGGTCCCACCATAGTGCTTGACCTTTTATCTCCGCCATATGAAAGACCCTGTGCATTAAGCACGGCATTTTGTAGCGTAGACTGCTTTATTATTTCAATATTATTTTCCAGCCCATCTGTAAAAAAATGATTCGGCTGAAGTATCACATAATCAAATATATCCGTCTGGTTTGCTATGAAGCCAATGGGAAGCCCTGTTTCCACCGTCGGTCTATAATACGGGCACCAAAATGTTAGCTTATCTTCATTATGTACGATATCACAGCAGGCTTTCATAGCTTTTACTGTCGCGTTGTCAAAATCCTCTAAATTTTTTGTGTTAAACAGCTCATACGTTTTTGTAGACACGCCTTCTTTTATCCAGTACATACCCTTTACGTTCTTTTCCCATATTTCCTCACCAGTATCATTTTTTAATTTCTCATAATACTCTAAAAATGGCTCTATATACAGTTCTGCAAGCGTAGCAATCCGTATATCGGGAAAAGAATACCATATTTCTATATCAGGATTTACAGCAATTAACCGGCGAAGCAGCTCAACAGCAAAATCGGCATATTTATTTAACGTTAGTTCTTCATCGACTCCATCAAGCTTTTCCTTATAGAGCGCTTTTAAACTGTCAAGCTCCGTCTGGGAAGATATGCCGACCATTTCTGCCGTTATGCCGTCTATATCCTCTTCCGTCACCAATGGTATCGGCTCGGTTTCTCCCTCAGGAATATATGAAGCCGGATAGCTGCCAAAGGCTATGCAAACCTCCGTTACGCCAATATCATTTAGCTTTCTCAGGTCTTCATCAGTATATTCCGCATACTTTGACACAGTTGAATTGTTCATGTATCCGACATGCATAAACACAGGCTTAATCGGTGGTAGTGCGTCATGCGGACGCAGAGAATTTTTATCGCAGGAGGTCAAAAATCCAGCCGATAGAACTACTGACATAAGCAACGACATAATTCTTACAATAATTTTCATTTTTCGGCTCCGCCCTTTATTTGTTTGATTAAAGCATTAATTGCTGTCTTTAAGCAGTTCCTCAATAAAGCCAATAACCCTATCGTCCATTATACTCGGCCTCGAGCCGCAATACAGCGCCACCGAATATTCGCCTATCATGTCTTTATAAGCGTCTACATAGTCCTGATACTTTTCTATTTTCTGTGCACCATTACTGCCGTTAAAATCCTCTGCCTGCATCTCAAATTCCGGCCCAATCATAGTGCTTGACTTCTTCTCACCGCCGTATGTTACGTTTTGATTATTCATTACAGCATTGTTTAACGTAGACTGCTTTATTATTTCAATATTATCTTCTAATCCGTCTTCAAACAAATGATTGGGCTGAAGTATGACATAATCAAAGATGTCCGTTTGATTGGCTATAAATCCTATAGGAAGTCCTATATCCGCGGTTGGCCTGTAATAAGGGCACCAGAAAGTAAGCTTATCATCTTTATGCACGGCATCTGTACATGCTTTCATAGCCTTTACTGTCTTATTATCAAAATCCACTAAATTTTGTGTGTTAAATACATCATATGTTTTTGCCGGCACATCCTCTCGGACCCAGTACATTCCTTTTATATTCTTCTCCCATACCTGAGCATCCGTATCATTTTTTAATTTTTCATAATACTCTAAAAACGGCTCTATATACAGCTCTGCCAATGTGGCAATATGTATATCGGGAAAAGAATACCATATCTCTATATCCGGATTTATGGCTATTAAACGATTGGCAAATTCAATAGCAAAATCGGCATAGTCATTTAATATCAAATTTTCATCAAGGCCACTCAGCTTGGTTTTGTAACCAGCTTTAATTATCTCAGCACTGTCTTGAGATGTCGCTCCTATCATTTCCATAGTTATTCCGTCTATATCTTCATTAGTCACTATCGGTTTCGGCTCTGACTCTCCCTCAGGAATATATGACGCCGCAGAATTTCCAAACGATATGCATACTTCTTTTACGCCAATATCGTTTAACTTTTGCAAATCTTCATCTGTATACTCCACATATTTTGTAGCTGTCGTATTGTATCTATATCCGACATACAAAAACACAGGCTTAATTGCCGGCAAATCATCGTGAGGCCGCAAAGAATTTTTATCGCACGATGTTAAAAATCCAGCTGATAGGACTACCGCCATAAGCAATGAAATAATTCTTACAATAATTTTCATTTTCCACCCTGCCTTTTATTTATTTGATTAAAGAGCTATTGCTTTATTTAAAAATAATTTTATAAGTCAGCAACTCCTGTCATCCATTAAATTCCCGGCAATTAAATAATATAAATTTGCTTAATATCTGCCTATAATTTGCTGTAGTCGTACAGCTCTATGTCTATATCATTTTTCTTTAAATTAACTTCTAAAAAATTCTAGGCCCGAATTTCTAATTCTTCTCAAAATTCACACCAGAGTTTTTCATTAAATTATGTTTATTTATCGCTTTTAAGAAATTCTGAAAGAAATTCAATAACCTTTTCATCCATCTGGCTTGGTCTTGAGCCGCAGTAGAAAGCCATGGAATATTGGCCTAACATATCTTTATAATTATCTACATATGCTTGATACCTTGCTACTGCTGCTTCGCCTTTGCTGCCGTTAAAGTCCTCCGCCTGCATTTCTATTTCCGGCCCTATCATTGTATTTGACTTTTTCTCACCGCCGTATGGCATATCATCGCTCTGGAATACGGAATTTTTTAAAGTCGCATTCTTTATAATGTCAATATTACCTTTCAGGCTTTCGTCAAACATATAGCCCGGCTGAAGTATAACGTAATCGAATATATTAGTTTGATTTGCTACATAGCCTATCGGCCGTGCAACATTATCATTATTTCTAAAATATGGGCACCAGAAAGTAAGTTTTCCATCCTCATGCGCCGCATCCGTGCACGCTTTCATGGCCTTAACCGTAGCATTGTCAAAATCCACTAAGTTTTCTGTGTTAAGATTATCATACATAACTACCGGCACGTCTTCTCTCGCCCAATACATTCCCTTTATATTTTTCTTCCATATTTTACGGTCAGTACCGGATTTCAGTCTGTCATAATAATGCAAAAACGGCTCTATATATAGCTCTGCAAGCGACGCAATAAATATATCGGGAAAAGTGTACCATATTTCTATTTTGGGATTTATTGCTACAAGCCGCTCGGCAAATTCAATGGCAAAATCGGCATAATCCTCTATAAGAAGCTTTTGGTCAAGACCTTTTATCTTTTTTAAGTAATCAGATTTTACTGTTTTTAAAGTCTCACTCGATGTCGATCCTATCATTTCCAGCGTTATATTATTTATATCGTCTTCCGTCACTATCTGCTTAGGCTCTGTTTCTCCATCTGGAATATACGCAGCCGGAGCATTGCCAAAATTAATACATACTTCTGTCACGCCAATGTCGAAAAGCTTCTGTAAGTCCTCGTCAGTATACTCTGCATACCTTGACGCTGTACTGTTATTTCTATATCCGACATATAAAAGCAATGGCTTAATAGCCTCCGTCTTTCCGGAATTATGACTGCATGATGGCACAAATCCGGCTGCTATGGCAGTTGTTAAGGCCATAGATATTAATTTAACAAAAGTTTTCATTGCTTCGATTCCACCGTCCGTTTATATTTCAAATCTTATTAAATATCTGTACTAAAAAACACCCAATTTTTATTTATAGATTATTATTATATTATCATCTAAAGCGTTTTTTACGGGTACTTTCTCAAGATATCTTAATAAAAATAACATATTTATATTTTTATATCAACTGACATTTTTATATAAATTTACAATTTTTTTATGTTTAAAATGATATGGCTATATACTATTTGCTACATAAAAGATTTGTCTGTGGATTTTTAAACGCCATAAACATTTTTGTATATTTTTTTGACTTATATGATATAATTAGCTCAAAATTTTAATTTATAATTAAATTATTTTTAGAATTAAATATAATGATATAATAAATTCTTTTTAAAATATATGCTGAAGCTCTCTTGATAATGTATATTCAATAAATCACAATATTGCTCAAATAGTGATACGCGGGAGGAAGCCCATGAAAAGGAATATATTAATTGCTGTATGTATTACAATTTTGCTTGTATTAACAGTTACTGCATGCGATAAACATGGAGAATCTGATGCTCCAAATAGTTCAGCAGATTCGATGTCGGAGCAGTCAAATGACATAACTGCAGCTTTTAGCGCAGCATTAACGCCCGTCGCTTCGTATTCTCCTGAAGCTTCATTATCTTCAATCGGAAGCAGTAGCGAACAGAATATTTCGTCTGAATTTCCTGCTGAATCAAAATCAGTTCGTTCAAATAGTAATGCAAGCACTACCAACTCCTCAAAGCCGGCATCAAGTCCGACTAAAATAAAGCCGCTTACAAGCACTCCCACTTCTGCAGCTCCGCCTCAGCAGCCGTCACAGCCGGCGCCCTCTTCAGTGCCGGAAGCGCCGCAGTCCTCCGTTCCCGCACCGCCTGTTTACGGCTCTGTAGCAGATTATATTGATAAAAACCGTGATATGATTGAAGAATTAAAGGCCTCAGTGCAGCAGGAAGATATGTCCACTGACATATATGCCAGTGGAAATTCTATGGTATTCAGCTTCCGGTTGACGATAGACATCGGAGATACTTCTGAGCTTGAAGTTTATTTGGAACAGTATTTTAGTCAGCTCGAACCGGCTTTCATAAGCATTTTGGATGAAATGCGCCTTGAAATCCCCAGCGCTGAATCAATTATACTCGAATACCTTGACATAAACGGAAATACAATTGCTTCCAAGGAATTTAAATAAAATAAAAAGCAGAAAAAATGCGCGGTGAAATTCTCCGCGCATTTTTTTGTTTTCGCTTTATAGATATAGCTCCTGTTCTACAGTATATAAAGGCATTGAAAAAATCTCGTGACATGCTTGTGATAGTTAAATGTAAGTTTATATATCTAAATAGCATACTGCATGCAGACAAACTATGATGTTTTCCGGCATTTCTCAGCGTTCGGCAAATGCTCTCTTTAAGCACTGCTTTTTTACCGCTGCATTGTTTGCTCTCTGTTTCTCTTCACGATTTAACATGCCGTAACATCTTTCTTTTTGTAAAATATTAAATCTGAATTATCGTATATACTGCAATAGCTATTACTATAATTCCTATCACGACCCTGGATATTATAAACGGCGCAATGGCTTTTGTCAGCTTCATGCTCTGATTTTTATACTTGCAAAGCAGCGCAAACACCATATAGCCTATTACTCCAATAAGGCTTAATATGCTCCAATAGTAATTTTGAGTGATATAGGCTGCTACCGTAAAAACAACTGTCGCAAGCAAGCAGGCCATCGACGCCCAATAAAATTTGCGCGCCGTTCTTTTATCAATCAGCACCTTGTTTTTAATATCTTCATCAGATATTAACTCGTCAATGCTGACAGAAAACAAATCCGCAAGATATTTTAAGCTTTCTATGCTCGGAAAGCCCCGGTTGGTTTCCCACTTTGAAACTGCCGTCCTGCTGACAAATATTTTCTCTGCAAGTTCGTCCTGCGTCAAATTATTGCTTACTCTAAGATTTTTTAATTTTTCGCCAAAATTCATATACTTAATCTCCTCTCTTATCTGCGATGCTATTATATCCCGCAGAAGGGAGAAAGTCACGACACTTTCCGTAACATACGCTTATAAAGCGCCTTTAGCGTATCTTTTGTATCTTTCTTTGGGCTCTGCAAAGTTATCATTTTATGAGGCCAGTTTACATAATGCTATGCTTTGGATTAACACTCTTACATTATTTACATGTCCAGAAAATATACGCAATAATCTTATCGCCATCTCAAACAAAGCAGTGACAACATGTAAAAGCTCCCTAAAAGCCATGCAATAACGGATAGCAGCTTAATCGAGCAGCGCCCTTATGTCCGGAAATATTTCAAGACTGCGCTTTAAAATGCCCTGCATATATGCTATTGCCACGCCGTAATTTGTAAACGGCACACCGGCTGATACTGCAGTTTTAATCCTGTACTGCACCTCGCGCTCGTTTAACATGCAGCCGCCGCAGTGAATGATAAGGTCTATTCCGTCAAGACTGTCCGGAAAATCCCTGCCGGAAGTAAATTTAAGATTAAGCTCGGCGTTAGTGTAGTGCTTAAGCCAGCGCGGTATTTTAACAGTGCCTATGTCGTTGCACTGGCGGTGATGGGTGCAGCCCTCGCAAATAAGCACGGTATCGCCGTCCTTTAATTTTTCAACGGCGGCGATGCCGCTTACCGCCGTCTTTAAATAGCCCTTATATCTCGCCATGAGTATTGAAAATGATGTAAGCGGAATATCTGACGGAGTATCGGCGTCTGCCTTATTAAACACTTGGCTGTCGGTCACCACTGCCGCCGGCCTTATCTTAAGATTATCAATAGCTGGTTTTATTTCATCTTCTTTTACGGCTAACGCGCAGGCTCCGGCGTCGAGTATGTCCCTTATAACCTGCTGCTGCGGCAGAATAATTCTGCCCTTTGGCGCCGCTTCATCTATCGGTATTACTAAAATCACCGTGTCGCCTTTATGCAGCAAGTCGCCTATTATTTTTCTGTTCTGTCCCGCGCCGCGTATTGCGGCCGCTATTTTTTCTTTGAGGCTGTCTATATTTTCTCCTGTCGCGGCGCTCACGTTTATTCCATCTGTATACCTCTTTTTTGATATATCAGATTTATTATACACCGTCAGATATGGAATTTCATGCTGCTTAAAAAGGCCCTCAAGTTCCGCGTCGATGGCCGACTTCCCTTCGCTTCCGTCAACAACAAGCACGGCAAAATCACACCTGCTTAATGCCTGCACGGCCTTTTTAACGCGCATTTCACCCAGCTTCCCGCTGTCGTCATAGCCTGGAGTATCCACAACAACTACAGGGCCGGCGGGCAGCAGCTCCATAGCTTTATATACGGCGTCGGTGGTGGTGCCCTTTACCTCCGATACGATAGAAAGCTCCTGCCCCGTAACGGCATTGACAATACTGGATTTTCCCGCATTTCTGCGTCCGAAAAAGCCTATATGCGCACGCTCCGACGATGGAGTATCATTAAGTCCCATACATTTCTCCCTCTTTTTGTTTGTATATTTCAAGCTGCCGCTAAACCGGCGGTCCACATAACGCCTATATAAAATCCCGCCGGCATACAATAAAGAATGCCGCTAAATTACTTTCCTGCATCGCTGATATACGGCCCATATGGCGGTGACCTATCAAGCTGCGACACATCTTTAAAGCGTTATGTGTCTCTTGTTCGGCCCTGTGCTCTAAGCTAAATTTTTATAGATATTCTCCGCAAATATCAGCTATAAATTCGCAGCCTAAAATGAAGTAGTTTTACAAGGTCTGGCAGTTTTATAGTCCGCATAGCTGTAGTCAGTTCTGCAAATATATAAGCAGCAAACCGCTCTATACGCGCCGGCCGCAAACGACAATATTTTTACACACTAAGCGTCGCTTCATACATCGCAGATTTACGCTGTACAGCATTATGCAACCTAAAATCTGATTTTTGATATCAGCACACCACTTCGTTCAGCGCGATATTATCGCTTATGTTAAAATGCTAATTAATCTTCTCGCTGCTTTTATCTTGCAGCGTCCATCGGAGATGCGTAAACATCTCTTGCATAGTGCCACGTTTAAGTTGTTTACCTTCAGGCTCCAGCAGATTTATCAAAATCTAAAATCTCGTGCGCCATGCTCGATTTTTTCAATATAGTCGCTGCAAACCGTCCTTGCCTTTTCGTTTGGTATATTTTTTAGTTCATCTGAAATAAGTCTCTCGCCAATTTCTCTCGTCTTATCCGACGCATAGTCTATCAGATATTCCTTAAGCGTGATAAGAGCGTTGGGGTGACAGCAGTTTTGAATTTGTCCGGATTTACAAAGGCTCATAAACCTGTCGCCGGTGCGTCCCTCGCGGTAGCAAGCGGTGCAGAAAGACGGGATATACCCCATCTCCATCAGCCATCGCACCACTTCGTCCAGCGTGCGGTTGTCGCTTACATCAAACTGTGCGGAATTCTCCTCTTCCGGCTCCGGCTCGCAGTATCCGCCGACGCTGGTTTTCGACGCTCCGCTTATCTGCGATACTCCCAGCCGTATTACCTTTTCCCTCACGGCTTTGCTTTCGCGCGTAGATATTATCATGCCGGTATATGGTACCGCCACCCTTATGCAGGCGCATATTTTTGCAAATATATCGTCCGATATGCCGTTGTCAAATTCATCAGGGTCAATGTCATCCGCCCGCTTTACGCGCGGCACGCTTATGGTATGCGGGCCGACGCCGTGTACCGCCTCCAAGTGCTCGGCGTGCATAAGCAGTCCGGCAAATTCGTATCTGTAAAGCTCCAGTCCGAACAACACGCCCAGCCCTACGTCGTCTATGCCGCCCTCCATGGCTCTGTCCATCGCCTCGGTATGATAGGCATAATTGTGCTTTGGTCCCGTCGGGTGCAGACGCTCGTAGCTTTGCTTATGATATGTCTCCTGAAACAGTATATATGTACCTATGCCGGCCTCCTTTAGCTTTCGGTAATTTTCCACCGTAGTGGCGGCTATATTGACATTAACGCGGCGAATAGCCCCGTTTTTATGTTTTATGCTGTATATTGTGTTTATGCACTCAAGTATATATTCTATCGGATTGTTTACCGGGTCCTCGCCCGCCTCAATGGCCAAACGCTTATGACCCATGTCCTGAAGCGCCGTTACTTCCTTTACTATTTCCTCCTGCGTGAGCTTTTTGCGGGCAATGTGCTTATTCTTAAGATGATACGGGCAGTAGAGACATCCGTTTACGCAGTAGTTTGAGAGATAAAGTGGGGCGAACATGACAATCCTGTTGCCGTAAAAGTCCTTCTTTATCTGCTCGGCAAGCTTATAGATTTCATTAATCCTGCTTTCATCCTCGCAGGCCAGCAGCACCGACGCTTCCCTGTGCGTCAGTCCCTTGCGCAGCCTTGCCTTTGCTATTATGGAGTCGACAAAATCTAAATCGTCCTTTTTTTCATCGGCAAAGCTTAAAGTATCCATTATCTCGTCATGAGATATAAACTCCTCAGCCTTTAGTGATTTTGGGTTGTACAAAATACATCTTCCTTTCTTTCGGGTCAGCATGCTTTCCCGTCAGCAAATTTTTTATATTAACTCGGCAAAAGCCGGTATTTATTAAAACAGCCGGCGCTCATTTGCTCTAACAGCTGATTTATAGCTGCTTTCGCTTATTCGCCCTGTATTCCGCTCCGATTGCTATAATGTTATATTCAAATGCAGTGTTTGTATAGCATTATACTCAAATATTTCCATCTTTCTGCGGCAAAAAAGCAGCGGCTTTCTCAGTTCCATTTTTATAAATATATTTCAGATAAATCCGGCTGTTTATATCTATGTAAAGGCAGTACCCAAGCGCGGCCTACAAAGATAAAGAAAGCCTATGGACGGCACAGCGCAAAAAACGTTAAATGCATTTTGCCCGTATCGCTTAGCGTGACGAATGTAAAATTTGCTGCGTTATGCTCTGCGGCCGGTAAAGGTACGATAACGGCTTAAATACAGCTATCCATCTATTAGTTGTTTCACGCTTGCTTTCATCACTGTCCTAAGCTAAATCTTTTCGCAGTATCTCCGCCAGCACAGCCGATGCGTTTACTAAGCAGATTTCAAATAGATTTAGCTCCCGTGCTGATTATTAAGCCGTGGGCTATCGCCGCGCGCCGTTACGGTGTAAAATCCGTATGGTTTAAGGCTGTCGTCAAGCTGAGCGCGGCACTCCGCCGCCTCTGCGCCGGAATATATTTTGTTGTCATATAAAGTGTAAAACGCACGGACGTTTTGAGGGGAAAGATTAGGCATTACAACATTTGCGCCGTGCAGTATCCCATTAATCCGTCCGTCTCTGTCGGCGGTGCCCAGCGCCGTCGTCGCCGGCAGCAGCGCCTCCGGCAGCAGCAGCCTTATAATCGAGAGCAAAAACACCGTTTTATCTGCACTGCCTTGCTGCATTTGCCCAAACGGAGTGTCTCTGTGCGGTATAAACGGACCTATTCCCACCATATCCGGCTGCAATCTCTTTATAAACCGCAAATCCTTTACAATATCTTCGTCCGTCTGATAAGGCGAGCCAACCATAAATCCGCATCCAATCTGATATCCTATCTGCTTAAGATTTTGCAGGCACTCCATGCGGTTTTCAAACGACATATCATCTGGGTGCAGCCGCTTATAATGGCCGGCATTGGCTGTTTCATGCCGCAGCAGATATCTGTCGGCGCCGGCGTCATAAAGTCTTTTATAGCTGTTAAAGCTGCGCTCCCCTACCGACAGCGTAACGGCACAGTCAGGGTAATTTTCCTTTATAGCCGATACTATATCACACAGCCTGTCGTCGGTAAAATATGCATCTTCACCGCCTTGGAGCACAAAGGTGCGAAATCCCGCCGAATATCCCGATGTACAGCAGGAAAGTATCTGCTCCTTGCTGAGGCGGTAGCGTACTGCCTTATTATTGCCGCGGCGTATTCCGCAGTAATAGCAGTTGTTTTTGCATATGTTTGTAAATTCAATAAGTCCCCGAATATACACCGCTTTGCCGAAAATTCTGTCAGTCTCATCTCGCGCAGCCGTCTTAAGCTGTAAATCTGATTTAACGCTTCGGTTTTTAAGCAGATAAAGCATATCCTCATCTTCAAGATTATGCTCTGCGGCAAGTCGGCTTATAAGTTTATCTTTATACATCATATTCTGCTGTCGGCATATACCGTCTTTGAAAACACTCCGTCCAGCCTGCCGATTTTGCCGGAAAGAGCTGACGTTTTCTCCTGCGGAGCATCGACGGCAACGCTTATTATATTAACGCCTCTTTTATGGTACGGCAGCCCCATGCGGCCTATTATATAGTCGCGATAATCATGCAGCAGAGTATTAAGGCTGTCCACTGAATCAGCGTTAGTTACTATAATGCTTATCAGTGCTATTCTTGTATCCATAATCCAACCTCCTAAAACATTTTTATCAGCATATGTAAATTCTTCCATCATCAGTCCGGTCGATAAAATCATATATAATGAAACTTTCTGCCACCGATACGCTAATCAATTACTATCAGTTCGGCTCTGGCAGATTTTTACGTGCGTTTCACAATTTTAAGGTGTTATTGCCGGCTTGCCTTATGCCGTTGATTTTTTCTTCTCCAAATTGCAGTTGAGTTTTTATATCAATTAAGCAGGCAAAATAAAAAAATCCGCGCCAAAAGGTGCGGATTAAAAACAACTAATTTTTTATATACCGCAGCTTTCGCCTCAAAAAAACATTTCAGCGTCAGGAGCATATTGAACTACAATATGATTTTACCACTATCTTCGTCATAATTCAACAATCATATTCTGCCGTGTATTAATTCTGCAAATCTATCCCGTAAAAACATCGAAGATGTAAAAACACCACCTTATCAAATATATCTCAAGCGCTATATATTAATAATGTTTATTCTCAATATCTTCTCAAAAATTTATTTACTACCAAAACACTTTCTGACGTAGCGAAGATAGAAAAGAGCTCAAACGCCACTATGCGTCCAGGTTCAGTCTGGTGTCAAAGTGATAGAAAAGATGCATATCCCTAACGCGGACATCAAACGAAAGCAAAACAAAAAGCCCTGAACGCGAATTGCGCGTCAGGGCTCTCGGCTGGAGGCGCCACCCAGATTTGAACTGGGGAATAAAGGTTTTGCAGACCTCTGCCTTACCTCTTGGCTATGGCGCCTTATCATTAAGGACGCTTAAGATAAAGCACTAAGCTTATTTTAAGCGTCCTCAAATTTTGGAGCGGATTACGAGGCTCGAACTCGCTACCTCCACCTTGGCAAGGTGGCGCTCTACCAGATGAGCTAAATCCGCATTTCTTGGTGCCTCCGGCCGGAATCGAACCAGCGACACGTGGATTTTCAGTCCACTGCTCTACCGACTGAGCTACAGAGGCAATTATGGCGACCTGGATGGGGCTCGAACCCACGACCTCTAGCGTGACAGGCTAGCGTTCTAACCAACTGAACTACCAGGCCATTCTTTGGTGGGAACAACAGGGCTCGAACCTGTGACCCTCTGCTTGTAAGGCAGATGCT
>JAUUSE010000001.1:0-102288 GCA_030842085.1 Bacillota bacterium
TTTTTCTCTTTTTTTTTTTATCTCCTTCCTTATTTCTCTTCTGTTTTTTTCAATCATATGGGGTGCTTATTTAAAAGTTGTATTCTATGCGATGTGTATTGTTTTTTGCATAATGGCAATATCGTTTCTTATGACTATTATACTTCGGCCTTTAAGGCCTCAGACGACAAAGGTTTTTTTATTCGTAAGCATATTTCTGCTCTTTTCTGGTCTTGGATTTTTTCTCTATGTATTTTATATAGATGCATGGTTATTGTTTTATGCGCCTCCTGAGCCATCTCAAACAATTCTAAAGACTTACCTGATAGTAATGGCAGCGTTTTTTGCTCTTACGTTTATTTCTAAAATAATACACCTAATAATCAGGACTGACGGAAATAAAGAAAGTAAAAAGAAAAAAGTAAAATCGATAAAAATAATTTTGCCGACTATAATATCTATAATGCTGCTTTCAATTATTCCGATAAGCGCTGCAATTGCACCACATGACAAGCCGCTATCTGTTACCCCGCCGTCCAATTATCAAGCGTCGGAGTTTGATTTGACTGATTTGGGATATAGTGAATCGCTTGTAAACGAGTATAAGGCTTTGATCACTAAGCTTGAAAAGAGTGGCCTGCCGACCATGGTAATTGAAGACTTTGCTTATGGATATAAAGAGTCTGGTTTAAGCCTTTCGGGCTACAGCCGCGCATTGTATGAAGAAATAGCTGAAAAAGCAGCGGCTTCTGTTAGCCAATAGCTCTATAATTTTACGTTTAAGTACGATTTTGAAATCTTAGAAAATTTGTAATACTTAATAGTATGTCTTTTGGCTTACTTAACTTTAAATTGATAATAGTTTAGTCTGCTATAATGTGTTATAAGCAACATGTAAATTTAGACAATTTAAAGGCGAAAGCATAAATGGATATTTAACTGCGAAACTTTAGAGAGCACATGGGTGCTGCTAAATGCCGGATTGTTTAAAGTCAATTAAAGCCGAGACATATTTATAATTAAATAAAAGGCATCCATTATAGGGATGCCTTTTATTTTTTGCTTAAATCATTTGTATCTGTAGTGTTCCAAGAGTATATTCTTAAAAAATGGCCCCAGAAATCACAGCTTAACATTTCAAATCCGAATACATTGCAGAACTTGAATTTAAAATGCTTCTTATAATAATATTCTATTACTTCAAATGCTATAATATTGTTTTCGTAGTCATAATTAAAGCCTGTAAACACCGCATCGTGTATATGTATCTCCTTGCTGCCGATAATTTCTTTGTTTCTATAGTCTATCCTCATTTTTTGCTTCTCCCATTATATTAATCTCAGGAGTTCAGAGCAGATATGCTGCAGCATAAAATATAATATCGATTTAATTAAAGAATAAAAATATGAGGTACAGATAATCTGCACCTCATATTGATTAAAAACTGTAAGGCTTAATTCGCTCTAACCTGCTCAATCGTGACATTATCTATTATCAATGTGCCAGGAGCTTTTCTGCTACCTATCAGCATTGTAAATACTGTCTCATTATCGGCCTCTGGCTCAAGCGTTATCTCAGTATGCTTTACTTCGCCGTTCGGGCTGGCTTCAAGATTGAAGTATACAGCATCTTTCTGCTTCTTAGTATTGAGGTTATAGTAAGCCAAGAAGTACTGTGTTTCTTCAGTTACTTCGCCAACTATCTTATAGTCGAAAGAAACCTTATATGTTGAATAACCATATAATCTATACTGTTCAGCCAATGTTGCAAGAATCAGAGTGCTGCCGTTTGCTTCTGGATTGAACTCTATCTTCAGTGAGCCGTTTCCATCAAGCGCCTCATCACCTGTTGCCTGGGTTACAGTGGCTTCCTTAATTGAAGGCCCTACTTCCCATCCCTCTACATTAGATTCAAAATCAAATGTATACGGGTCATGGCTTGTAACTTCAGGCCATTCAACTGTTGCATTTACTCTGCTAAGGTCAGACTCATAAGTTGCTCTCCACTTTTCAATAGCAGTGGCGTTATCGCTACCATAGCCGATTGCCTGCAGAAGGTCTCTGCCGAGGTTAGAAAGAAGCGCATCGTTGCTTGTGCTGTAGAACGCTTTTTCTTCCATTTCAGCTTTAAGCTGCTGACGCTCTTCTGTATAATACTGAGCGTATGTCTGCTTAAGCTCATCATGCTCATAATCATCTTCCTGGCAAAGGTACTCTATAAGAGTTGCCGTTGTATACGGATTCGGACAGCCATTTATAAAGCCCATACCGCCGGATGAAATTGAATTATAATGCTCGGTGTTGTCTGCGCCATAAGGCAGCGGCAGGCAATCCCAGTTAAATGTCGGAGTCGGGGTTGTGCTCTGGTAAAGCTGCCAAATTGCCCAGTAAGCATCAAGCAGGAAGAGGTGTGTGCCCTTTGCAAATGCAGTCATACCATTAGCAGCACCTACGTTATCCCAAACGCCATTCCTGTTGTATCTTATATCGCGGACATAGTCGAAAGATCTAAGCAGTGCAGGGCTGTCAAGGTTAAGAACATATTTACCGGTAGAATCTGTCGTAACCATACTTGTATGGTTCATATCCTGCCACAGGTTTTCGTACACTGTTGCTATACCATAGCTGTCATATACACCGTCGCCGTCAACGTCGCGTGTAGCCTTTGAAGCCATCTCATGGAAGTTCTCAACCGTCCATTCGCCTTTTTCAAGCATATCTTTCGGGTCTTCGAGACCAAGCTCTTCTATCATGTCTTTGTTATAGAAGCACATCATCGGGTTTACGAAGTTATATGGAACAACCAGATAATATTCACCGTTATACTTGTAGAAATCATCCATTATACCAATGTTTACATAGCCATTGCTCTCCAGCATTTCCATATCCACATAATCGCCGATTGCCTGAGCATACTGCCTTGCATAATAAAGCGGATAGTCAGTGCTTGTCGCCCATACGCCGTCATATGGATTCTGCGCTGCGATTGAGGCATATATTTTCTCTGTAACCTCATCCGTATCAAAAGTTGTAGGTATGTACTCTACTTTTTTGCCGGTTTGCTGCTCAAATCTAGCAACAGCTTTGTTACGCCACTCGTCGGCAGCACTGTCCAGGCCAGGGAAAATGACGCGAATCGTATCAGATTCTGCATCCATCTGCGCCTTACGCTCTTCAGATATCTCAAACGGAATATCTCGAGGAGCAACCGTAGTCCCGCTATCACAGGATGTAAGCGCGACAAGAGGCACACACATCGCCGCTGCCATTGTTACTGACAGCAGTTTTGTCCTTAATTTCATTTCTTATATCCCTCCAAAATAAATGTTTTGTGAATGGTGTGCAATATCAATATACTTACCACAAGTACATTATAGATTATTAATTGAAAAATGTATGTGTCCGAATCTTACCTTTCTATATCCAAAAATCACACCTTTGTGAAAATTTTATAAATTCTATGAAAAATATTTTCTATTTTATTAATATGCTACAAAAACTGAATTGTTTACTGATTATTTAAAATTTCTTCTCTAAATTATATTTTTAATATTTATATGATTGATTATAAAGATCTGCTTAGTGGAAAAATGAGCAGTGCGGTGTAAGCATTCCAAAAATAATCAGCAGAGAATGGTATTACATATGTGAAATTAAAAATGAATATCGGATATTTTTTATAATGCCATGATTTTGGAATTATTCGTAAAGAAAAAAGTGGAGGCACAAAAGCAGCTAAATAAAGGAAAAATCCAGCAGAATATAATGCTTAGCTTTATAAGCAATATAAATCGGGTATTCTTAAAAGCGCCAAAATAAAAGTATAATTGCCCGCAATTTAAATAGTTTTAATTATTATAAATAAACCCGCATATAAATTGTTAAATGTATTATTCTTTAAGAGGTGTAAAATATGGTCATTGCTCCAAACATATCGAGACTTGAATATACCCGCGGGAGAGACGGCGTCAAATACTTTGAGCTGACCGCCGAACCTGTAATGCGCGAAGTTTTGCCCGGACTATTTATAAAGGGATGGGGCTATAACGGCAGTATACCCGGGCCATGCATACAGGTATGTACCGGCGACAACTGCCGCATAAGGCTGTATAATCGCCTGACCTCCGACACCAGCCTTGAATTTTTGGGCCTTTCTCTGCCTTTCGCCGAGACAGAGGGCAGCACGCCAAGGCGTGTAGCGCCCGGCGGTTACATAGATTACAGCTTTAGGGTGAGAAGTCAGCCGGGTACGCATATTTACCGTCCCGGAGTTAATACACTGGTGCAGCTTAACAAGGGTATGTGCGGCAATTTTATAATACTTTCAAACGACGACAACGTTTGCCGAGACTACTCGCTTATGCTGCAGTCCTTTAAATGCCCGTCGCTGCGGCCGGGGGAGACGCCGGAAGGCTCGTTTGACATTGACCCATATGCCGACGACCGCAATTTATTCTGCATAAACGGCCGATGCTATCCGCATACAGAATCTATGAAAACCTGCTACGGCGACAGCTGCCGTATAAGATTTTCCAGCGGTTCGTCAATAGAACATCCCATGTATTTAAACGGTCACCGATATACCGTTACAGCATACGACGGCTGCCGGCTGCCCCAACGCGTGCCCAGAGGAATAATATCGATGTCCTGCGGACAGACATGCGATATAATGGTTAATACAAACAATCCCGGGAACTGGCTGTGTGCTTCATCTGTACCCAAGCAGAGCAGCAATAATTTCAGCTTAAATATTGGCGGCATGTGCTGTGGCTTTGACTATCTTTAACTCTTTGCAGTGTCAATAATATCAAGTATATTCCTCTCTGTATCCGCGGAGAGGAAATGCTTTTTAGGTAGCTTGTTTAATTTATATATTTATTTTTAAGAGTATACAAAATTTTGTTTTCAGCAATTTAAAACTTTGTTTCTATTTGCGCTTGATTTAAAATATTATTGGAGATTATAATTATTTATCTTTTAATTTGAAAAAATTTTAGTTTTAAATTATTATATCTCGCAAAGGTAAAGCTATAATATTATTCAAAGTATATAACAGCCATGTAAAAGTAATTTTTAAAGAAAAATCTGCTGTAATATTATTGTTATTATTCGCTTCACATGAGTTTTCCACAAAATATATTTGACACACTTGTTAAATAAAAAAAACTGTGCTATAATCACTTTTTAATTGCTGATAATGTTAGTTTTGCAGAAGCGTGCCATCGGTTTTGTTATGTAAGGCCGAATATATCTTTAAAGCGTTGTATTTTTGCTTTAGCAGAGCGAAATTTATTTAGCAAAATTTTCAATGATTTATTACTGGGAATTCTGCAAGTTTTATTATATAATGTATTGTGTTATAACACGGTATAAATTAACAATGCACATTGTATGTAATCTAAAATAATTTTATATTTTGGAGTTGTAATAAATGACGGATGTTTTGATAATAGGCGGCGGCATATGCGGCAGCGCTATTGCACGAGAGCTGTCAAGGTATGATATAGGCGTAACCGTGCTGGAGAAAGGGGTTGATGTGTCTTCGGGCACATCAAAAGCCAACAGCGGTATAGTCCACGCTGGGTTTGATGCAGAGCCGGACACGTTAAAGGGCAAGCTCAATGCGAAATCTAATGCAATGTTTGACAGGCTTGCAAAGGAGCTGGATTTTTCCTTTAGACGGTCGGGCGCATTAGTACTCTGCTTTGACGAGGCGGACATGCCAAAGCTTGAAGAGCTTAAGGCGCGCGGTGAGAAAAACGGCGTTGATGGACTGACTATAATAAATCGAGAGGAACTCTTAAAGCTTGAGCCTAATATTTCGGACAATGCCGTCGCGGCGCTGTATGCCCCGACGAGCGGAATCGTCTGTCCATATGAGATGACAATAGCCTTTGCTGAAAACGCGGCTCAGAATGGTGCTGAATTTAAATTTAACGAAAGGGCAATCTCTGTGTCTAAAGAGGGAGAAATATTTACCGTCAAGACGGAGAGCGGCCATGAATATAAATCTAAAATATTGATTAACGCTGCCGGCCTTTACGCCGACGAGATAAACAATATGCTAAGTGAGTACAAACTGAAAATACAGCCTCGCAAGGGAGAATATTCGCTGTTTGACAAGGCGGTGTTTGGGTTTGTAAATCATACAATTTTCCAGCTTCCAACAAAACTTGGCAAGGGAGTGCTTGTAACGCCTACGGTAGAGGGAAATATGCTCATTGGTCCGAACGCTGAGGATGTCAACGACAAAACGGATGTATCAACCACGGCGGAGGGACATAAGGAAATATTTGAAAAGGCGGAACTTTCGGTTAAAAATATACCATATAAGCAGATAATAAAATCATTTTCGGGTCTGCGCGCACACGAAGCCGGCAATGACTTTATAATAGGCGAGGTGGCAGACTGCGAAAACTTTATAAATGTTGCTGGCATAGAATCTCCGGGCCTTTCATCGGCTCCGGCCATTGCGCTGATGGTGGTTGATATTATAAAGGAGAAGCACAGTCTCAGGCCAAAGGATAATTTTGATCCCTGCCGCCGGCCTGTCATACGCTTCCGCGACCTTGACAACGAAGCGCGCGACAGGGTAATAAAGGAAAATCCCGCATATGGCAGGATTGTCTGCCGCTGTGAGACGGTGACGGAGGGTGAAATTATCGACGCAATCCACCGTCCGCTTGGCGCCACGACGGTTGACGGTGTAAAGCGCCGCACGCGCGCTGGCCTTGGCAGGTGCCAATCGGGCTTCTGCAGTCCGAGACTTGTAGAAATTCTCGCGCGTGAGCTGGGAGTAGACATAACCGAAGTCAGAAATTCAGTTAATGGCTCAAATATTCTTGTAGGAAAAGATAAACTTATAGGAGACGACAAAAAAGATGAGAAGCGTTGACGTAGTTATTGTCGGTGGCGGTCCGGCAGGCTTAGCCGCTGCCGTTTCAGCAAAAAAGCATGGTGCCGACAGCATACTCATATTGGAGAGAGATTCAAGCCTCGGCGGCATACTCAATCAGTGTATACACAGCGGCTTTGGCCTTCACAGATTTAAAGAAGAGCTTACGGGACCGGAATACGCGAACAGGTATATTGAGCTTGTTGAAGAGCTTAATATACCATATCTTTTGAACACTACCGTTATTGACATAACGCACGATAGAAAAGTTACGGCGGTAAACTCCGACGACGGCGTAATAGAGATACAGGCCGGCGCCATAATAATAGCGGCAGGATGCCGCGAACGTCCGGCGGGTGCGATAAACATATTCGGCGACAGGTGCGCCGGCATTTACACTGCGGGTACTGCGCAGAAGTTTGTTAACATAGATGGGTATATGCCCGGCAAGAAGATTATAATACTCGGCTCGGGCGATATTGGTCTGATTATGGCGCGCCGTATGACGCTTGAGGGCGCAAAGGTTGAGGCGGTAATTGAGATAATGCCTTTCTCCAGCGGTCTTAACAGGAATATTGTACAGTGCCTTAACGATTTTAATATACCGCTGTATCTGTCGCATACCATTACTTCCGTTAAAGGGGAAGAAAGGCTGGAATCTGTTGTTGTTTCTGAGGTAGATAAGAACTTCAAGCCGATAAAGGGCACGGAAAGAGAAGTGGAATGTGATACGCTCCTTCTGTCGGTAGGACTGCTGCCGGAGAATGAGATGTCCAAAAGAGCGGATGTTGTTCTTTCGAACATCACCGGCGGCGCGATAGTAAACGAGCGGTTTGAGACCTCTACACCCGGTATATTTGCCTGCGGCAATGTGCTGCATGTGCATGATTTGGTTGACTATGTCAGTGAAGAAAGCGAACATGCGGCAAAATACGCGGTAGATTTTGCAGCGGGACGCAGATATCCTCAGTCGGACGTTGAAATTAAGGCGGGCAACGGCGTAAGATATACTGTTCCGTTTAAAATGAGCTCGAAGAACATAGAAGATGATTTAACTATACGATTCCGCGTAACGGGCAGGTTTAAGGACAAGAAAATACGTGTTTTGATTAATGATGAGCCTGTTATATCAAGGGCGGAGCCGGCGCTTGCACCGGGTGAGATGCAGACGGTTGTGATACGAAAGGAAAAGTTAGAAGAGCAAGCGGAAATTAAAGATATTATAGTTGAGGTGGCAGACTGATGGAAAAGCATGAAATGATATGTATATGCTGCCCTCGCGGCTGCTATTTGACTGTTACTTCTGAAGACGGCGATATTAAGGAGATAACTGGAAATCGTTGCCGCAGAGGTGAGACATACGCTAAAGAGGAGCTTATTTCTCCTGTACGCGTTGTTACGACAACGGTTCGCCTAAATGGCGGAAAGGTGCCCATGCTGCCGGTAAAGACCAGCAAGGCCATACCTAAACCGCTTATCTTTGACTGTATAGATACGATGCGTGATATCTCTGTCAGCGCACCCGTGTCTATAGGCGATGTTATTATCCCGAATGTTCTCGGCACTGGCGCCGACATAATTGCGACGCGCAGCATCGGGAAAAAAGACGGGGACTAAGAAGAATATATTTATTTGATACAGCTGTTACTGATGACGGATGACACTCTGACAGCTTGGCAAGTGAGATTTAAGGGGCGTTTTATAATAAAACGTCCCTTTTTTTATAAGCATATCTGGTATCGGACTTGGAATATGGGAATAAATTTTTGCGAGAATTGGATTAGCATAGCTTACTAAGCTGAGATGGTTGAATATAAAAAAGTACGTTTGCATACACCTAAATTGCCTGAGCTGTGGTGTATTCAGAATCTGTTAAGTGATTCCCAAACTATGGAATATAACAAAAGGTGTGTAAATCCTAAAACTTATAACATGAGGCCGGCCTCATTGATTTAAAAAATTAATAGCGCATAATCTAATCGATTATGCGCTATTTTAACATTTCTACAGTATTTAAACAGCTATAAATAATTCATATCATCATATTTATTATTAAAATGCAAACAAAAACCGTATCTAAAATCAGATACGGTTCAAAATTCAAATATTTTGTTGCTTTAATTACGCATTAGAAGCCTTAAGCTTAAGAGCAAGCGAAGATTTCTTATGAGCAGCATTATTCTTATGAATTATGCCCTTTGCTGCTGCCTTATCAATTTTAACAATAGCAGCTTTAACGACTTCAGCCCTGTCATCGGCCTTGCTCTCAACTGCTGTATTAGCCTTTTTGATTATTGTCCTAAGAGAAGATTTATAAGCTTTATTTCTCAAATTACGCTTTTCGGCAAGCACTACGCGCTTTTTTGCAGATTTTATATTCGGCATCACTGCACCTCCCTTTTAATTATTGCCCATTACCACAAATGTTCAGTACAAGATATGATATCACTAATCTGCGTAAATTGCAAGTTTTTTATTAAATTTATTTTTATGTAAATGTAAACTCCTGCTTATTTTTGCATAATTAAAAATAAGGTGTTAATAATACTACTGAAAACACCAGGAGGTGAAAATATGGAAAAGAACAATAAGAAAAACAAGAAAAACGCCGGCATGAATGATATGCAGAACAATGCTTCAAATAAAGCCGGTTCTAAAAACGCTTCCAACAGCACACAGTCAACAAATAACAACAGCAATAACTGCAAATAACCACTTAGGAAAACAAAGCCCTAAAAAGGGCTTTGTTTTTTTTTGCTATGTTATTTGGCAATATATACAGCGCCGTCAAAATACAGCAAAAATTTAGCGGAAAGCAGCATATGCTCTTTAGAAAACCATTCATGCAACGGCTATCCGGCTATCGTCGGCGACATTAGTTCTTAGCAAAAAGTATAATTGCTCTTATTTTAGTTTACACACGCCAGACAGAGGCAGTTGGAGTAAATAGTAAATGTATTGCAAATTTCAGTAAATATATTTACTAAAATTAAGGTTGTACTACTTTAATATTAAAGCAAAAGCCCTACTTAAGCCTATATATTAAAAATTTTGCAAAAATCTCTTGACAACAATTATTAATCTGATAAAATACACATTACGGCTGGAGCAGTAAAAATGCTTTGGACGAATTTTTATATCTGAATAAAAACGGTATGATTTAAGGCTTTTACTAGCTTATCGTGCTAATATCGTTTGGGTGTGATTGTAAAGCGACTATAATATTGCTTGTTTTTATTATTTACAGTTAGTAAAAAATCGAAAATTTTTTCATTGGGATTTATAGCTGCGGTTACAGCAGTTAAGAAGATGTCGATTGCGCCCGGTTCTCTTTTTGAGAATCGAGCGCTATTTAATGAAAGGAATATTTTATGAGGCTTATTTTAAAGTTTTTAAAGCCGCATTGGCGACTTTGTCTGGCTACAATACTGTTTTTGGCAATAGACGTAGCGGGAGCGCTGTATATTCCCACACAGGCGGCGCAGATTTTGAATGCGGGCATATCTGGCGATAATATGGACGCTCTGATTAAAATTGGCGCACAAATGGTAGTGACTACCATCATTTCAGGAGCAGGGGCGATACTAGGCGGCTATTGCTGCGCAAGACTTACCGCCGGCATTGGGCAGGATATACGAAATGCCATATATAAAAAATCATTGACACTTTCAATCTACGATTTTCGCCAATTTGGAACAGCGTCAATGACCACTCGTACAGTAGCTGATATTGTCAATATACAGGCGGCAATGACATATTGCCTGCAAATGGTGCTGCCAGTGCCGATAATGTTTGTGATTGCATTGTCGCTCGCTTTCAGCATAGACACACTTATGGGAGTCTTGCTGCTTGCCGTTATGATTGGCCTTTCTGTTTTTGCATTTTTTATTGTCAGAAGCGCTTCTCCGCTGTTTAGAAAGTTGCAGAAGCATTTGGATAAAATGGTAGCGGTGCTTAGAGAAAATATTACCGGAGTGCGCGTTATACGCGCCTTTAACAAGGAATCCGCTGAGGAAAAACGCCTTGATAATTCCTTTAGCGATTATGCAAAGACGTCAATAGGAGCGAATCGGAAGTTTGCGCATTTAGATGCATTTTCATATCTCATGATAAATGTGTTTATCATAGCGGTATTCTGGCTAAGCGGAGCACGGATAAGTGTCGGGGCCTTTCAGATAGGAGATATAACGGCGCTTATTGAATATGCATGGCTTGCACTGTTTTATCTTGTTATGGCGCAGATGACGCTGCTTATGCTGCCTAGGGCGCTGGAATGCTGCCACAGGATTGAAGAGGTGCTTGAACATCAGCCGGAAATACGCGATTTGGTATCAGCAGATGGGAATGATGCAGCGCATGGCGATGCTGTGCTTGAGTTTAAAAGCGTTTCCTTTAAATATAAGGATGCAGAGGAGTATACGCTAAAGGATATGAGTTTTACATGCCGCCGCGGCCAGACAACGGCTGTAATAGGCGGTACAGGAAGCGGAAAATCCACTGTCGCGTCGTTAATACTGCGTTTTCATGACGTCAGTGAAGGCGGAGTTTTATTAAACGGACGTGATATACGCGATATGACGCAGCATAAGCTTCGCGAAAACATAGCGTATGTACAGCAGCAGGCATGGCTTTTTTCCGGGACAATAGCCGAAAACCTGAGATTTGCCAAAGCCAATGCATCAGATGATGAGCTTATGCATGCCGCGGATGTTGCACAGGCAGGGGACTTTATCAGAAGTCTGCCGGATGGGCTAAACTCACGTGTCGCACAGGGCGGTACAAATTTTTCCGGCGGGCAGAAGCAGCGATTGTCCATTGCTCGCGCACTTGTTAAGAATCCCGACCTCTATATATTTGACGACAGTTTTTCCGCGCTTGATTTTAAAACGGACGCCGCCCTAAGAAAGGCGTTAAAGCCGGAAACGAGCGCTGCGGCTGTACTCATTATAGCACAGCGTGTGAGCAGCATTGCCGACGCCGACCAGATAATAGTATTAAGCGAAGGCAGAATAGCCGGCATCGGCAGGCATGATGAGCTGATTGAAAGCTGCTCTGTTTACAGGGAAATATACGAATCGCAGACAAAAGAGGCTGCCGAAGTATAGCTTACACCGAGACGGATATGAAATGTTATCAGAGTTGTTTTATTAGCTTTAATTATTGCATGTCTGATGCATGCGGCACAGCTTTAATACATCTTTAATAGCTGATTTATTTTAAAGGGCACGCAGCGTGCGAATTTAATATCAGATTATGACTAATGGAATCGGCGTTTAATGGCGCCGGATAAATAAATGCTGCGCTCAAAAGTGCGGAATTTACCGTGCTGCGCTTATTAATCTTATATAAAAAGGAGATGTCGGAAGTTGCAGAAAAAAGCAGATAAGAAACGGAAAAATGCCAATATTGAGCTTGACGCACCGAGGAATACTTTCGGCACGTTTATTCGTCTTGTAAAAAATTTAAAGCAGCAGCGTATTAAGCTTATTATAGTTTTGGTATCGCTTGCGATTTATACGGCATGTTATATATACGCGCCGTTTTACAGCGCAACGGTGGTTGATTCATTATGGGAGAGCATACAGCTCAGCCTATCTCAGGGACTCCCCCTTACAATTACTTGGGACGGATGTGGCAGAGAACTTATGACTATGACCATGCTGTATGCGGGGATATCAACTTTTTATTATCTTCAGACATGGCTTATAGCGGATGTTGCCGAGACTCTTAATCTTTCACTGCGCCGGCAGATTTCAGCAAAGCTTAACAAACTGCCGCTGAGCTTTTTTGACGGCAGCCAGCCAGGTGAGCTGTTAAGCCGTGCCACCAGCGATCTTGATAAAATATCAGAGGTACTGCAGACAGGCTTGCTTCGCCTTATTTCCTCGGTATTTACAGTTATAGGCACGCTGTCGTTTATGTTTTATTTCAGCCCAATGCTCACCGGCATATTTTTAGTATTTATGGTAGTATGTATGGCTGTAACGCAATATGTTTCCAGAAAGAATCTTATTTTTGCAAGCCAGCGGCAGCAGACCATTGCCAATCTTACCAGCGTGGCGGAGGAATCATACACCGGCAGGAATATTATACGCGCATTTACTCATGAAGAGGAAAGCATGGAAAAATTTTGGCGTGCTACCGAGGAAAACCGAAAAGCGTCTTTAATGGCTGATTTTGTTACAAACAGCGTCAATCCTGCAATACGTATGATAACAAGACTGGGACATGTTGTAATAGCGGTTATAGCAGGCGGCGCCATGCTTCAGGGCCGCATGTCAATTGGGGCGGCACAGGCATTTTTCCAATATATAAATCAGACGGCGGAGCCGCTTACGCAGGCATCGTTTATGATAAACTCTATACAGTCGGCGCTGGCATCCGCTGAGCGCACCTTTGAAATTCTTGACGAAAAAGAAGAAATACCGGATGCTGAAAATCCTGTACAGCTCAGCGATGCAAAGGGCGACATAGCCTTTGAGCATGTAAGCTTCGGCTATACGCCTGACCGGCTGCTTATGCGGGATATAAGCTTTACTGCCAAGCGGGGACAAAAAATAGCCGTTGTGGGCAGTACCGGCGCGGGAAAAACCACGCTGATAAATCTGCTTATGCGCTTTTATGAGGTAAATGGGGGAACAATAACGCTGGACGGCGTTTCCACATCGGATATGACGCGAAAGGCGCTGCGCCAGAACTTTGGAATGGTGCTGCAGGATACATGGCTTTTCGGCGGCACGATTGCCGAAAACATAGCGTACGGAAGGCCTGAAGCTACTAGAGAGGAAATAGTCGCTGCTGCAAAAGCGGCTAAGGTCGATTTCTTCATTAGAACCATGCCGCAGCAGTACGATACAATAATAGATAACGAAGCAGGGAATCTTTCGATAGGCCAGCGTCAGCTTATAACCATTGCAAGAGTATTCCTATGCGACCCGGCGGTTATTATTCTTGACGAGGCGACATCCAGCGTTGATACGCGCACCGAGGCGGAAATCGGTAAGGCCATGAAAAAGCTTATGAAAGGACGCACAAGCTTTGTCATTGCGCACCGCCTGTCCACTATACGCGATGCCGACAGTATTTTGTTTATGCAGAACGGCAATATTATTGAGCAGGGTACTCATAAAGAGCTGCTTAAAAAGGACGGTGCATATGCTGAGCTTTATTACAGTCAGTTCGCATAAAATAGCTTTCCATTGCTTATGGTATATCTTAATGTATGCATCCTGCAACTTTGAAAAACGACTTTGAAAAAATTCATCTTACCATAATTTTTATATAAATGATAATTTATGGGCTGCTCTCATGCCGATTAGCATAATTCGTAGCTTTTATTATGCGGATTGGTGAATAGCCTATCGGAGCGGGGCAGACAGCGAAAAATCACCTGTTTGCGTCCTAGGCTTTGTATAAATTAAGTCGTTTTACAAAAACTGATTAGCTGAAAAATATGCAAGCTTAAATATTGATTTAGCGTGGCCAATTTTTCAAAATAATATTTAACATATAAACTGGGAATAATGGAGACAACGGCAAAACTTTGCTGCGGAGGTCGCCATGAAACCAAAAAACAAAAAAATAAGAAAAGCCATTTTTGACATTTTAATATATATACTCGGCGGCGCGCTTTATTCCATAGGCATAAACTGCTTTGCCTCGCCCAATAATATAGCGCCGGGCGGGCTTACTGGCGTCGGCGTTATAATTAATCATATATTTGGATTACCCATAGGCGTTCTTATAATAGTATTAAACATACCTCTGTTTATTATAGGCTTTAAGGAACTGGGGAAATATTTTTTAATAAAAACAATAATAGCCACCGTAATAATGTCGGTGCTTATAGATATAACTGCGGTATTTTTGCCGGCATATACAGGGAATACGCTGCTCGCCTGCCTTTACGGCGGCATTTTAACGGGAGCGGGACTGGCGCTGGTATTCATGAGGGGTGCTACTACCGGCGGCACGGATATTATTGCAAAGCTTATAAACAGGAAGTTTAAATTTTTATCAATAGGCAGAGTAATACTCATACTCGACCTTTTGATTATATTAGCGTCCGCCATAGTGTTTAAAAGCATAGAATCGGCCCTATATGCTGTTATAATGATATTTACATCATCCAAAATAATTGATAGTTTAATTTACGGCGCCGACCGCGGTAAAATGCTGTTTATAATTACATCCAAGCCAGATGAGCTTTCTAAAGCGATAATGAAGAAAGTATCGCGCGGAGTAACCATGCTGAACGGCAGGGGCGCATACAGCAATGACGTACGTTATATACTTATGTGCGCGGTGCGCCGGCACGAGGCGGCCAAAGTGCATGAGATAATTAAAAATATAGATAATAAAGCATTTATAATAACCACCGAAGCCGGCGAAATTACCGGAGAGGGGTTTAAAGATTTATATACACCTTAATAAAAAGTCCGGCTTCTTTAATTATGACAGCCGGACTTTTTGCTTTTACAGTAAAAACAATCTAATCAATTTTTATGTCAGCCTATGCTTTGCCGTAAGGGACATATATTGCATGTGATAAATATCCGGTAAAATTTATGCGCTTAAATTTACGTTCTTCATAAGCAGCAAATCTAATAATATAAAATCTCCGGCTAAAACGACGCCCGATTTCGGCGTCAGGCTTGGGTATTATCGTCTTCTACCGCATTGCAGAAGCCGTCGATTATGCCTTTTAAGTGAGGCAGATATTTGGGCTTTACCTGTCTTATACGATTCTCTATGTCGATGTAGCTTCGTTCATTATCAGAATAATCTACAATTCCCAAGAGATAATCGGAGGTGGCGCCCAAGACCTTGCAAATGCTTTTAAGCGTTGAGAGTGAAATGCCAACCTTTCCGCTTTCAACGTTGGCCAAAAACCTTGAACTTACTTCGATTTTCTCCGATAGCTGCTCCCGCGTAAGACCATTTTTACAGCGCATTTCCTTAACTCTGCCGCCCAAAATTTTATTTATCTCAGGATTTGTACTCATATTTTTGCTCCATATTCTCTTATTAAATCAATTATAAAATGATTTAACAATTCATAAAACGATGCAATAAATCTATTGACATATGATGTAATAAATCATATAATGTGAGAGAAATATGGCGGTTTAAATATTATTTAGACGGAGGAGTAAGTTTTATGAAATTAAAAATAGCTTTAGGAACCATGCTCTGCGTATTGACGGTGGCGCTGTGCTCATGTTCAGGCGGGGATGTTGAAACGGCATATCTTGAAGGATATCCCGAAACTCCTTTTGCCGAGGCGGTGGAAAAATATACGCGTTATGTAAAAGAGGAAGACAAAGTAGATTTTGAAACAAAGTGGAGCAGCGGCTGGAAAGGTGACATTGTCCCTGATGAGGAACTGGAAAAAGGCGAAAAACCCGTTACTTTTGTTTTAATAGGGGAGGAAGAAAGCGGAAAACGAATTTTAAGCTTTTTTATGGGATATGATGCTAATGAAAATCAGCTTCGTGTTGTAGATGTTACAGGACAGATGTCGTTGTCGGATGATGAAGAAATTTCCTCTTTTCTTAATGGGATTTATAATATCGATGAGCAGGAGTAAGTAAAGCCGAGCTTTTATTAAATTTTTAAGTAAAAAATGAGCTGATTATATTCAGCTCATTTTTTTTAGATGAATATGAATTTAAAATAGCAATACAAAATCTGATTTATTTGTGAAGAAGAGGGAAAAGCTTCAATACACGGCAGAAGCATATCGGTAGTAATTATAGACGCAGACAGCTTTCATTGGGAATATCAGGAGTGTTTTATGGATGTACTCATCCCACAGACTAAAAAAACACCCACCGCAAAAGCGTGATATCCTTAGAGGATAAATCAAAAAGCAACTGAATAGGATACAAAAACCAGTCTTCTGATTCGTCTCAGAATACTGGTTTTTCTTTGTGAAAACAACCATCAACTATGTCGCTGAAACGAAAAAAGCAAAGTGATGCATAGGACGAAAAAACTCCTTTTAGTGCAAAATAAGCTTGCTGTCTGGCAATTGCAAGGTACGCCTAAGCGTGTCAAACTTTATGGGTTTTCTCAAAGGAAAGAGCAGTTTGATAATAAGGGTATTATAGTTGCGTTCCAGCCGTTCGGCTTCGGCCATAGCCTGTGCCACTTCGTCCGAAACTTCCAAAAGGGTATCCTGTGTATAGAACGGGTAATAGTCCCGCAGATTGATGCTTTTCATATCTTGCCCTCCATTCGATTATTAGTGGGTGAATGTGTAAATCGAATGGGCGCGGCGGGGAGCGGCAGCGGGCTTGTCCTCTCCGCAGGACTTCGGGCCAAGTTGTCCCGAAGTAAGTGCAACAAAAGGCGCCCGGCAGCATAAAGCTGCCGGGCGCAGGGTGGCACCAAGTGCGATTTTCACTTTTTCGGCTTTTGGATAAACCGTTGCTTTTTCATCACTTGCCCCTTATAACCGCGCATTTCGAGCAAAACAAATACGTCAATTATATCTATTCTGTCTCTTTTATTCTCTGGAAAATCGAATCGATCATGCGCGGGAACGAACAGGCCGCGTTGTCAGGAGATAAATCCAGTCTATCGTGGAGAAAGCGGCCAAATCGATATGAACGCAGACAATGAGCAATATATTCTTCTACGGCCCTTTTAGCATCATCTCCCACTTCCGTACCAATATCCTCAAGGGAAATCTTGAACTGTGGGTAAGAAGCATTGACGGCCTCTCTTACCGCCTTGTCAATCACGACACCGCAGTCTTCCAATCCGGCGTTTTTCCATGTCCGAGTCGAACACAAAAAGCGCCCGCCCTCCTTTGTGAAGCGATCTATGATAAAAATGCTATGCGGAACATGAAAATGCAGGAATTTACTGCAAAAAGAGACTTGATTCCGATAAACAAGGCTTTCATAAATGCCCGCATTATGTTTTCGATCATATTGCTCCGAGGCAGCCTTGAACATTTCGTTAAACAGGGCCACGCACATGATGCCCTGCTTCAGCCGTTCGATATCTCCCGGTGTGCCGTCAAAACGAAGGGGAGAAAGCTCTTTCAGGCACGCTGTCAGTTTCGGATAGCGCCCGTCATTGCACAGAAATGCGGCTGTTTCCCGAAAATATTTTCCCGTACCGTCACCGCGGGTTTCCAGATCTTTTTCTTTGCCAGCGCCGCGGTCATCCTTTTTTCTGTAATACCGCCGTTCCGGTGAGGCGGCATAGGAACGCCCGATCAGCCAGATTTTATCTGCCAGCCGCTTTGGTTCGCCCCACGGATTTTTATTTGGTTCGCACATATCATAAAGGATTTGATTGCCGAATGTGTTTTTTCTGTTATATCTCTGAAATCCCAGCAGCAGCCCGGACAGGGCATTTTCTATCGATTTGATGCTGTCCATTTGCATTCCTCCTAAAAAATTGATAGTGGATATTGAGTTAACACGGGCGTATAGCGGCAGGCAGCACACCTGCCGCTATCCAGTCTCTACTGTTTAGTTTGCTTTATTTTTCTGAGCAACACCGTTTACTCATATTGTTGTTACGTTACAGCTTACTGTTTAATCCAATCCACAGTATATTCCAAGTCCAACAAGCTGAAAAAGAGATTGAAAAACGATCCCGAAAATATTCTCATATTTGAAAATACCCACGAAGCCATCATAGACCGCAAGACTTTTGAGTTGGTACAAAAGCATTTTGCAGGAAGAAAGCGCCCGGACAAGCAGGGGGAGATGGACAAGTATGCAGGCTATCTTTTCTGCGGGGAATGCGGCAGCCGGTTATATCTGCACAGAGGAAAAACCATAAAGCCGGAAAACAATAATTTTCAGTGCGGAGGTTTCCAAAGACGGACAACCGACTGCACTGCACATTATATCCGGGAAAATGTCCTTGACCAAATCGTGCTGCACAATCTGAAAACGGTAACAGCGTATGCGAGAGAACAGCCGGAAGAATTTTATGCTATGGCAGCGCAAAACGGTGAAGCCGAAGCAAAAAAGTTCTACCAAACTGCAGAGCGTGAAAAGGCACGGATTGAAAGGCGAATCAAAGAGTTAGACAACATCATCCGCTGTCTGTATGAGGATCGGGTAACGGGAAGAATCACGCCCGAACGGTACGATGTGATGGCCGGCGGATACGAGCAGGAACAGGCAGAGTTGCGGCAGGAGCTGCAATCCATTACCGAGCGCATCGATCAAATGGATATGCGGGAAAAATGCATACAGGAATTTATGGACAAAGCAAAATCTTATATCGAGATGCCCAAGCTGACACCCGAACTGCTGCGGGTATTTGTCCGCAGGATTGAGGTATACGAGAAACCGGAAAAGTATTCCCGCACTTGTGGAAACCCAATTGTTATTCACTATGCATTCCAGTTACCCGAGCAGAACGGTATGCCCGCTATTGAAGTCCTCGCACGTCCCACAGCAATGACTGCTTAAAAAGCAGTACCCGGAAAGCATTCTGCTTTCCGGGTACATACTACATACATTCTCCGTTAACGATATCTCGCAAAGCTGGTGGATGTTTTTTTATGCGAACAAAGCTATTCTCCTCACAGATGTGTAAAGCGCATAATACACTCTGTCAGCCGCACTTCGACTGCTGATTGCCGCCTGTAAACAGGCCGACCTTATTATTTAAGATAAAACGCTTTCATGTCAGCTGTTCGCCTAATTCGTTCCTCACAATACATCTCGCTATGCGGCGGGCAATTTTGCCCGCCGCATCCACGAAGTATACGAGGCATCAGAGCTCCCAGCTTAGATATTTCTATTTTTGCTCCCACATTTTTCATATTTATTTCGTGTGTGATAGACTGTTTATGCCGTTCATACTCATCAGAATGTCCGCCTTATCGCTTAAGCTCTCCAAACACACGCGCTAGGCGCGTGGGTTTACGATACAAAAAAAGCCGGCGACTTAAGCACCGGCTTTTGTAGGCATCTTTTAGCTGCCAAAATAATCATTTTATCAGTAGATATAATCTGCGCTTTAAGCATCTCACAGCAGCCGCATAATGTCACGCTTTGGCGCCTGCAGAAATCCTGCCTATCAGTATATTTTCAGTATTGTCAAAGCGCTGCTGTATGCTTCGTTTATATTCTGCTGCTTACCAATGATTGCAATATGACTGCCCAATAGGCTTTATCTATATTTTGTCAGTCGCTGAAAATCACTTTCAGCAGCTCGTCTATTCTCTCGTGCTGATTTTTAAGATAAAGATATCCCATAAGGCACTCGAGAGCGGTGGCGGCATGATACTCCGCCGTGCTTGAGCTTTTTGGCGTGCGTATGGTGTGCATATTGCGTCCTCTGCGGAATATGTCGGACTCTTTTTCGCTAAGCAGCGGCAGTATTTTTCCCGCGGCAGCAGCCTGAGCAGAGGCCGACACAAGCTGTGCCGCCCTGTTGTGCAGAGTGTTCGCCGGCAAATCCCCGGACACAGCAAGCATAGTGCGCACCGCTAATGAATATACCGCGTCGCCGACAAAGGCCAGCGCCGCCGGACTGAGCCTTTCGGCGTTTACTTCTTCTTTTATTAAGTTTATGGGCAAGCAGCCTCATCTCCTGTTTTTCTTTTATTTTTCAGCCGGCAGAACCTGCATTTTAAATCCTTTGCGTGTGCCAGTTTTGCCACGTCGGCAAATATGTGTACACTAAGTCCATTAAAATCACCCAAAAAATGGGGATGCAAGCGCATTTGCAAAACTAAACTTTAAAGCACTGATTTTTCAGGGGATTTATACCCAGACTTATCAATCCAGATGCTGAGTTTTAAGTCGGCTTGACAAAGAAAATAAACGGCATTGACGCCATACCAAATATTGCAAGGATTTAAGAATACAATAATCACTATTTTTCGACTTCTGTGCTTATCACAGTAAATTTGAGACGCTATCTCTAACGGCTTTCATCCGGCTGCATAGAGAAGCATATACCTTTTGTGCGATTAGTTTACATAATCAAATTCAAAATCGAAAATCCGCACGGTATCTCCGTCCTTAACACCCTGACGTTTAAGCTCTTCGATAATTCCGCTCATATTGAGAACCTTTTGGAAATACTGCAGTGACTCGTAATCCTCTGGATTAATATCGTTCATTATACGCACAAGCCACGGTGCGTCCACAATAAATGCATCGTTTTCTTTCTTTACGGTAAAGGCGCGGCTGTTGCGGGTGAGAAAGTCGTCTTCTTCAATATCCGGCTCGTAAATCTTTATTGGGGGCAGATGCTGTATCATTGTAAACACCTCGTTTACAAGCGCCCTTGTGCCATCTGCAATCGCCGCCATTATGCGGAAAACCTTTAGTCCCTTGCTGTTTATATATTTCTCAAATCGCTCAATATCCTCGTCGGAGGCAAGGTCGCATTTGTTTGCGGCTACTACCTGCGGACGCTCAAGCAGCTCGCCGCTGTAAGCCGCCAGCTCCTTATTTATCGCCTCAAAGTCCTCTATCGGGTCGCGGCCCTCGCTGCCGGAAACGTCGACTACATGTATAAACATGCGGCACCTGTCAATATGACGCAGAAACCTATGACCCAGCCCGGCGCCCTCTCCGGCGCCTTCAATCAGGCCGGGGATGTCCGCCATTACAAAAGAGCTGCCGTCGCCTATGCTGACCACGCCAAGCGTAGGATTAAGGGTAGTAAAATGATAGTTTGCGATTTTAGGGCGCGCTTGGCTTACTACTGAAAGCAGCGTAGATTTGCCCACGTTTGGAAAACCAATTATTCCAACATCGGCAATAAGCTTAAGCTCAAGTATAACCTCTTTTTCCTCGCCCGGAATACCGGCCTTGGCAAAGCGCGGAATTTGCCGTGTTGCTGTTGCAAATTTTTTATTGCCAAAGCCGCCGCGGCCGCCGCGCAGTACTGTTACACGCTCATCGCGCGACATATCGCAGATAATTCTGCCGCTTTCGGCGTCTTTTATAAGCGTGCCTCGCGGCACCTTAATTATCAGATTTGCACCGCCCTTGCCGTAGCAGTTGCCGCCGCGGCCGTTTTCTCCGTTTTGGGCAATAAACTTCCGCTTATACCTGAAGTCTACAAGCGTATTCATATTATTGTCAATTTCAAATATAACATCGCCGCCGCGGCCGCCGTCTCCGCCGTCGGGTCCGCCCGCAGCAACATATTTCTCCCTGTGGAAAGTAACGGCGCCATTGCCGCCGTCTCCTGCCTTTATTAATATTTTTGCCGTATCCACAAACATATTTATCACCATACCCGCTGCGATTAAAATCTGATTTGCATATATTTTGCTCGGCCTGTGCGTTATAATGCGGCAGCACTTAAAAGCACAGGACAATATCGACAATTTTGCTTAGCTTTAAGCGTAAGCCGTTATTTATAAGCTGCCTGCTGCTTATAAAGCTATAAATCACTTAGCAGCAGTGCGCCGCCATTTAATTATGTCATGATAGTGTGGTGTATTTTATCACATCAGCGCTTTTGCATTGATAAAGGCGGCAAAACCGCTGTCACAAAATGACCGCCGTAACTTAACAAAGCTTATTTATAGAGCACCATATACATTACGCATTTTAATGATTTGATTGTCCGTATTATTTACAATATTGCAAACTGCAGTGAAAAATCGACATAAACAAAAAAGCCGGGATATACCCGGCTAAAGGTTGATTTTATTCTTCCACCGCGTATACGCTTACCTTGCGGCGTTTGCGGTCATAGCGCTCAAACTTAACCTTACCGTCGATAAGGGCGAACAAAGTGTCGTCAGAGCCACGGCCTACGTTCTCACCCGGATGAATGTGTGTGCCGCGCTGCCTTATAAGTATGTTGCCGGCAAGCACGAACTGACCGTCGGCGCGCTTGAGGCCAAGACGCTTGGACTCAGAATCGCGGCCGTTCTTTGTTGAACCCATTCCCTTTTTATGAGCAAAAAGCTGTATATTTATCTTAAGCATAGTCTTTTTCCTTTCTGTCATTGCCGGAGCTTTTATTCTCCTGACGTTATATGTTCGGGATACTGCTCGCTCAGCCCGTCTAAATGAAGCTTAAGGCCGTTGAGCAGTGCTCCGCATTTGTCAATATCCTTCTCCTGCAGCTTTAAGCTGAAGCAAGCGTCTTCTTCTGTTATATCAGCCTTTACATCAAGCACGTCGGTTATAGTATTGGCAACCATATACACAGCGCTTGATACTGCCGCGCAAACAATGTCGCTGCCGCTTTCAGCATAGCCTGAGTGACCGTTGATTATAAATCCATATATTCCTTTTTCATTGGTAAGGAATTTATATTTCGTCATTTTCCTCAGTCTTTTTAGCTGCTGCACGCTTTTTCTTGGGCTTTGCATCGCCTATTTCTTTAATAAGAACCTTGGAGTAAGGCTGTCTGTGACCAAGCTTGCGCTTTGAGTCATTCTTTGGTTTGTAGGTGAAGACCGTTACTTTCTTGCCCTTGCCATTTTTTACGATTTCGCCGGTTACAGTCATACCCTCAATAAAAGGAGTACCAAATTTCAGTCCGCTCTCATCGCCTACCGCAAGAACCTCATTAAACACTACGCTCTCGCCCTCAAGGCTGCCAAGCTTTTCAACGAAAATCTCGTCGCCGACCTGAACCTTATACTGCTTACCGCCGGTTTTTATAACAGCATACATATTTTTTACCTGCCTATTTCAGTCTCGCTACCACAGGCGGGGAAAACCCACTTAAATTAAGCCTGCGTATATGCGGCTTTAGAAGTATAGCACAAACCCGCGAATTTGTCAATAAATTTCTATTTTATTTTCTTTATTTATAGGCGCTGTATCTCTTGTTTTTATTGTTGTCAAAATGCAAGAAGTTAGCGTGGAAAGGTTAGGAAACGCAGCTCTGTAAATATAGACTTACTTAGCTATTGTTCCTCTATATAATGTCTGAGAATAGAATATTTTTCTATTGAACGGCTCTCTGCCTAAAAATATTGATTCTTAGTTTAAAGTAATATCATTGTAAGCACAGTTATTTACTTTATGCTGCTAAGGGAAAATTTCCTAATTATAGTATTTTTTCCATTCCTATTTTTTGAATTTTAAGTCCAACTTTTTTGTAAAATTTTACAGCATTAACATTATCGGCCCATACATTAAGTGTTACGTTGTAATAATTGTGCTTCTTCGCATAATCAATAGCATACTCATAAAGCGATTTCCCGATATGTTCGCCGCGAAACGCCTCGTCGACACATAAATCGTCGATATAAAGTGTTTTATATCAGTCATATTGCTGTCGTTTATATACTGCTTGTGCACACAAAATACATAGCCTAGAACTTTTCCAGCCTTATCAGCAACAAAAACCGGAGTTTTATCATCTGCTATTATTTTTTTGAGTTCGTCGTCGCTATATTTCTTTGCGCCTGCTTTAAATAAATCGGGACGAACGTCGCTATGTACTTTATTTACCTCAAATAGCAGCTTATCGATATCAGATATATCATATTCTTCTGCACGACGTATAGTAAATTCTTTCATATGCTTTTTATTTCTCCATTAGCAATTATTTTGGTTCAGTAGTTGCTGATAAGCAATTCCTTAATTTTTCCTCGTGCACTGCCCTTGCAATTAATCATTCGAGCGGATGCAACCTTTCTAATTTTACGGCCTGAATATAACTTATCAAAAAAATCGTCGTCTGTATTTGAATTTTTTGGATCAGAATTGCTGATTAAAATTTTTGCGCATTTTTTATCCATTGCATCGGCAAACTGTGCAAGCTCAATTTGTTTATCATCATTAAATATAGTTTCGTTATAAGCCGTAAAGCTTGCAGTTTCCGTAATAGGCCTGTATGGAGGATCAAAATATACAAATGTTTTCCTGTCTATAAAATCGGCGGCATCCCTGTAATCTCCGCATACAATAGTTATATTCTGTAATTTTTCAGAAGCGGCGTAAAGGTTTTTCTCGTCACATATAAGCGGAGTTTTATATGCACCCATAGGAACGTTGAACAACCCCTTCTTATTTACGCGGAACAAGCCGTTAAAGCAAGTTTTGTTGAGAAATAACATCAATGCGGCCTTTTCTATATTTACAGTTTTATAAGTATTAATTTTTAAATCGTTAAAACGCTTACGCTTCATAATATAATAATCTTTTCTTGAGTCGGTGTCCAAAGGCCAAAATTCGCTTTGCATCGAGGAAAGCAGTTTAATCAAAACGTCAACATCGTCACGTACAATACAATATGTATTAATCAGCTCAGCATTTATATCGCTGATATAAACTTCATCTAAATCATATTTATTGAGAATATCAAATAAAACCGCGCCGCCGCCAACAAACGGCTCGGCATATTTTGTAATTGTACCGTCAGCAAATGGATAATATTTTTCTATTTCATAGAGAAGGCGGCTCTTGCCTCCAGCCCACTTTAAAAATGGCTTTGCAGCCTTTCCTTTGCTTTTGATATATTGAGTGCTTTCTATATCTTCCGGCTTCTTGGTAGTTTCAGGGATAATCCACATGTCGCCAAGCATGATGGCGTCTGGAATTCTCTTCTCAGAGCATAATATGGATACTTGTCTTTGAGAAATTCCCCATTTTTTAGCTGCTTCACGCGCAGATATATATCCCATTGCCGGCCTCCAATAGTACGATGTTACAACACTTATCTCTTATTATATTCTAAACCACGAACAATAGCAATATAGTTTCATGAAGCGAATTATATTTTACGCAAGCGGGAATATGTATAAAAACTGTGCTTTAAAAATATGCCGCATTGAAATGGGATGCGTCGGTTTATATTTATTTATAAGCTACATTGTAATTGCTAGATATATTAAAATAGGAAAATTTTCAAAGAAAGAGTTAAGCAAAAGTCTGTTATTATTTTGATTTTCTAAAATTTTATATTAAATTAAAAAGGATCCGTCTGATTTCAATTTGAAATCAGACGGATCCTTAATCCTTAAGTTGTTGTTGCCACAAGGTATCCGAGTAACAAAAAATTTTATTTGCAATTTCATGCATATATAATTATTTAACTCCGGCGTATTCTGGCTGCTTTTAACTGCATTTGACTAAGTTTTTCACGAGTTTACGCTTTTTACTTCAATTAGTCTTCGCATTAAATCTGTTGCATCATAGCAATTATTGCTGTAAATTGATTTGTTTAATAAGCTTGTCCAAGTACTCTCATTGTCCACAAAATTTTTTCTCATAAATTAATTCGTGATTTGAGTCAATAGGTAGTATTACCCGCCCAAAAATCGTTGTAACTTTTTTCAAGGCGTTTAAAAGCAACATAAATAAACTCAATTTTCACAGAGTTTTTTGCTTTCAAAAAAGCTTCCCCATTTTCTTTGGTTAAGTTTGTTTTTGAGAGTAATAAGGGATTGTATAACCTGAGAGTATTCCTGTTCGTCTAAATAAATATGGTAGTCTTTCTGCTTCATCTGTCGCACCTCCTGCCTAAGCTCACTATATAAGATTACAATTTCCTTGACAAGCATGCAAAATTCCGAAAGTGTTATAAGACAGACAAAAAGGACTCTGACCTTTTTCGTCAGAGTCCTTTCATTACTCATTTTTTCGGTTTCACCGCAAAGCCACTTATAACTATTTCATCTGTTGCAAAACTTTTTTGTGCGTGATGTGTTGCAAAAGTGTTGCAAAAACGAATCGGTGATTCAAGCTGTGCCAGCAAACCCGCATAAATACTGGCTTTTTAAGCACATCTCAGCCAAGAGTTATCATTCCCACTCAATTGTTGCCGGTGGCTTTGTGGTTATGTCGTAGACGACACGGTTAATGGATTTAACCTCATTTACAATGCGCGAGGAGACAACCTCCAATACACTGTACGGTATTCTGCCGAAATCGGCGGTCATGAAGTCGGTGGTAGTAACAGCACGCAGCGCAACGGCATAATTATACGTGCGCTCATCTCCCATTACTCCGACAGAGCGCATATTAGTGAGTACGGCAAAATATTGGCTTAACTTGCTGTCCTCGCCCGTTTTTGCCAGCTCCTCGCGGAATATGGCGTCAGCATCGCGCAATATGTCCGCTTTCTCCGGAGTAACCTCGCCTATTATCCTAACTCCAAGCCCCGGGCCGGGGAACGGCTGACGCGCCACCATATGATGCGGCAGTCCTAATTCTATACCCGCTTTGCGCACCTCATCCTTGAACAAATCGCGCAGCGGCTCTATTATCTCTTTAAAATCAACATGCTCCGGCAGCCCGCCTACATTATGATGACTCTTTATAAGCGCCGCATCGCCTAAACCGCTTTCAATAACATCCGGATAAATTGTGCCCTGTACTAAAAAGTCAACCGTGCCGATTTTTTTGGCTTCTTCCTCAAATACGCGTATAAACTCCTCGCCTATGATTTTGCGCTTTTGTTCTGGGTCGGTAACACCGGCCAGCTTGCTGAAAAAGCGCTCGCTTGCATCGACAGCGACAAGATTTATACCAAACTTTCCGGCAAAGGCGGATTTTACCTCTTCCGCCTCGTTCTTTCTCAGCAGGCCGTGGTCAACGAATATGCAGGTGAGATTATCACCCGCGGCTTTGTGCATAAGCAGCGCGGCAACCGACGAATCGACGCCGCCGGAGAGCGCGCATAAAACTTTTTTGCCGGCTACTTTCTGCTTTAACTCCTCAATTTTTTCGTCCACAAACGAAGCTATTACCCAGTCGCCTTTGCAGCCGCAGACATTATATATAAAATTCCGCAGTATTTCTGTGCCGAGCGGCGTGTGCATAACCTCGGGATGATACTGTACAGCATAAAGCTTATCTGCAGTATTTTCCATAGATGCTATCTTGCAGTCGGAGGTATGAGACGTGACCTTAAATCCAGCAGGAGCCTCTACAATAGAATTGGCGTGGCTCATCCAGCAGGGAGTTGATGAGGGGATGTTTTTGTATAAAAGACTGCTTTCGTCGTCAATTTGAAGCTGCACGTTGCCGTATTCGCCTATAGCGGCTTTCGACACCGTGCCGCCCAGCACATACGCCATAAGGTGCGCGCCGTAGCAAATGCCGAGCACCGGAAGGCCTATCTCAAACAGCTCGTGGCCATATCGCGGAGCATCGTCGTCAAACACCGATGCCGGACCGCCGGTAAGTATAATGCCGCTGTAGCCGCCCTGCTTTATCTTAGCTATGTCAGTCTTATAGGAGAGCACCTCAGAATAAACATTGCACTCCCTAACCCGTCTGGCGATAAGCTGATTGTACTGGCCGCCAAAATCAAGAACAAGTATTTTTTCCATAATAAACTCCCTTTATAATATATCCAGTTAGATATAATCGCTTAAAATCAAACCGTTTATGCCGTCTTGCCCGACTGTCATGCTATATTATCGGCTTGACCCTATGTGAATTTTAACCGATTGAAATTAAACCCGATTAATTTATTATCTGTAAATAATATCCTCGCGGGCGGGGCCGTTGGATACCATTGTTATGGGGCAGCCTATCTGCGCCTCGATAAATTCGATGTAATTGCGCGCCGCCTTGGGCAAATCGGAATATTTGCGTATACCCTTTATGTCACACTTAAAGCCAGGCATATACTCAAGCACCGGCTTTGCCTTTTCAGCCATGCAGGTAACAGGGAAATCCTTTACGACCTTGCCGTCTATCTCATAGCCTACGCATACCGGAATTTCGTCAAGATAGCTCAGCGCGTCGAGTATGGTTAAAGCTACCTGAGTTGCACCCTGACATTCCACGCCGTACCTTGTGGCGACGGCGTCAAACCAGCCGACGCGCCTCGGCCGGCCCGTCGTCGCGCCGTACTCGCCGCCGTCAGCGCCGTTTTCTCTCAGCGTATTCGCCTCGTCGCCAAAAATTTCACTTACGAATACGCCGGCGCCGACACAGCTCGAATAGGCCTTTACAACGGTTATTATGTCCTTTATTGCATAGGGCGGTATGCCCGCGCCGACTGCGCCGTAGCCCGCAAGAGTAGAGGAAGACGTTACCATTGGATATATTCCGTGGTCGGTGTCGCGCAGTGCGCCGAGCTGGCCTTCCAGCAATATGTTTTTATCTTCCTTTACAGCCTGTGTTAAAAACGCATGAGTATCGGCGACATAGTCTTTAATAGCGTCGCGCCAGCCGATAAGCTGCTTAAAGAGCTCATCAACGTCTATCTCCGGCTTTTTATACAAATCTCTAAGCAGGATGTTTTTTACCTCAAGCACGCCCTTAAGCTTGCTGTAAAGCAAATCCTCATCAAAAAGCTCAGACACCTGTATGCCGATTTTTGCATATTTGTCAGAATAAAACGGGGCTATGCCGGACTTTGTGGAGCCAAAGCTCTTGCTGCCAAGACGCTCCTCTTCGTATTTGTCAAAAAGTACGTGGTAAGGCATAAGCACCTGCGCACGGTTGGATATCATAAGACGCGGAAGCTTTATGCCCTTCTCCTTAAGGGCGCTTACTTCTTTTATAAACTGCTCAATATTAAGCGCCACGCCGTTGCCTATTATGTTGGTAACATGACTGTGGAAAATTCCCGACGGCAGCAGGTGCAGTGAAAACTTACCATATTCGTTTTTTATGGTGTGTCCTGCGTTCGCGCCGCCCTGAAAGCGGATTACTATATCGCTGTCTGCGGCAAGCATATCGGTTATCTTGCCCTTGCCCTCGTCGCCCCAGTTGGCGCCGACTATAGCTTTTACCATATAATCGCTCCTTACCCCGGCATCAGCCGGATTTATTAACTGCCCGTTTTATCTGTTAGGGCTGTGATTGCTGTTTATGTCCGCCCAAGCGGCGGATAAATTCTGGTGTCTGCTTTAAAAAATGTATCGACATATATCAGCCGCCTAAACGCATATGATTTTAAAAAAGTGGGACAAGCCTTATTATATACTGCAGTGCGGTGCAAAATCTGTGCGGCGTATTTAAGAACCGCATTTCCTATTATATAGCCTTATTATGCATAAATATTCAGCTGGAATTAAGACACGGCTGCATTTGTATAGGCGCGCAGCAAAGCAATGCATTAGCCGGTCGTGCGGCTGGGTTAAGGCTAACAGGCATGCCTTTATACAGCTTGGAAAAAATCTGAAACCGCCGGCTGACGCGCCCGCACAAAATTTGAAAACGCAAACTTATATGCCGATAATTCACGTCAACATTTTAATTGCCCGACTTACACATTTATGCTTATTTCGTAGTCCTCGCTGTCGGAGTACTTGGCAAGCCTTTCGCTTACATAGCCGTTTACAAAATCCTCTGTCTGTTTTGGAGCCATGCCCACAAAGTTTTTAGGCTCCATAACCTCTTCCAATTCCTCGCGCGTGATATTAAATGCGCTGTCGGCGGCTATGCGGTCGAGCAAATCGTTTTTGCCGCCCTGCTCTTTTACTACCCTTGCCGCCGCCATCGAATGCTGGCGTATCCTTTCGTGCAGCTCCTGCCGGTCGCCGCCGTTTTTGACAGCCCGCATCATGATGTTTTCCGTCGCCATAAATGGCAGCTCGCTGCGCAGGCGCTGTTCAATAACCTTCGGATAAACCACAAGCCCATCCATGACGTTTATATATAGATTAAGCACACCGTCGGTTGCAAGGAAAGCTTCCGGCACGCTTATGCGCTTGTTGGCGGAATCGTCAAGCGTGCGCTCAAACCACTGCGCAGACGCCGTAATAGCCGGATTAAGTGCATCTACCATGACATAGCGGGCGAGTGAAGCTATGCGCTCGCAGCGCATGGGGTTGCGCTTATACGCCATTGCTGACGAACCTATCTGATGCTTTTCAAACGGCTCTTCAATTTCCTTAAGATGCTGAAGCAGCCTTATATCGTTTGAGAACTTAGAAGCGCTCTGCGCTATGGAGCTTAGTACGTTAAGCACAAGGCTGTCGACTTTTCTTGAATAGGTCTGTCCGGATACAGGACATACAGCCTTAAAGCCCATTTTTTCTGCAATCTTTTTGTCAAGCAGTTTAACCTTTTCAGTGTCGCCCTCAAACAGCTCTAAAAAGCTGGCCTGTGTGCCGGTAGTGCCCTTTGAGCCAAGCAGCATCATACTGTCTATCCTGTGGTCGACCTCATCAAGGTCCTGCATAATATCCCACAGCCACAGCGATGCGCGCTTGCCGACCGTTGTCGGCTGTGCCGGCTGGAAATGGGTAAAGGCAAGCGTCGGCAAATCCTTATATTCCAGTGCGAACTTACTTATGTGTTTTGCCAGAGTTATAAGCTTGTTCCTTATAATCTTAAGCGCCTCTGTCATAATGATTATGTCTGCATTGTCGCCGACATAGCAGGAGGTGGCGCCGAGATGTATTATGCCCTTTGCGTCGGGGCACTGCAGTCCATAGGCATATACGTGCGACATAACGTCGTGCCGGACTTCCTTTTCGCGGCGCTCGGCGTCTTCATAATTTATGTCGTTGCGGTGAGCCTTAAGCTGCTCAATCTGCTTGTCGGTGATATTAAGCCCAAGCTCCTTTTCTGCTTCGGCAAGAGCTATCCACAGACTGCGCCATGTAGTAAACTTTTTGTCGTTGGAAAATACCTGCTTCATCTCCCTGCATGAGTAGCGGGTGCAAAGCGGGCTCTGATAAACGTCGTTCATATGTAAAAATCCCCATTCTGCCGTCAGGCCGGTATATTTTGACAAAAGAAAATATAAGCAGGAAAAACACTTTTCCCACTTTATCATAAGCACTATATAATAATAGTACATTTCATGCCCTTTTTCAATAAAAAAATAGAAATTGCCGTCTGATATTAAAAACAGACGGCAATTTTATAATATATTTGTACTTAAAACGTATAATTTATTCGCATTCGGCCGCAGCATCGCCATTTTTACCGCGCTCTTCAGCATCAAAGCCCATTATGCGGCACAGCTCCTTGCGCATCCTTTTATAGCTCCCTACTATCATATCCTGCGCGCCGTATGCCATGTGCCGTTCATAGTCTGAATAGCCAAAGCTAGCCCCTTCGGCTTCGCGATTATTTATAGCCGCGTAGGTGCGCTTTAGAGGCGGGGAATACAGCTTTTTGTCCTCAAAAGATATACCGCAGGGCAGATTGACGTTTTCGCGGCGCTGCGGTATGCTGCCGTTTATCATACGCTCCAGCGACGGGGTAAGACGCTCTACGCATACGACATATATCGACCAAAGCGGAAAAACGTCGTCGTCAACCCCCTTGAGCGCTTTCAGTGCGGCGCGCTTAACGGCGCCGGAAATCCAGTCGATATCGTCGTTTTCAGCCAGCTCGCTCACTTTTACTAAAGCAAAAAAGTAGGATTTTGAGCGGCTCTTTTTTCGGTAAAATATTTTCACATCCTCATAGTCAGCGGGACAGACGGCGTTTATTTCTTGGTATTTATTTTTTATAAGCGACGGGCGGATATAATAAAGCAGCTTCTCAAAGCTTGTAAAGGGCGTATCAAATTCCGCTTCGTTTATCGCCTTATAATGACTGGCCGCCGCGGCAAACCCAAGAGAAACTATACCGCTTATGCAAGACAGGACAAGGCTCGCCCAAAGATACGGCGCCGCTTTTTCAAATCCGGCAAATATGCCGATTATCAGCATTATGATAAAAATCAGGAAGAAAAGCAAAAATATAATCAGTGAAACTTTGGCGTAAAAACTTTTGCCTTTTTTGCTTTGATTATCGTCCTTTTTCATCTTTTCACCTTATCAGCGCATCAGCGGCAGCAGACGCCGGCTTGCGCCGGCCGAAATTCATTGGATATAAATCGATATGACCACTGCAAAATCACACAAACAAAGCAGGGGCAAGATTTTTATATGTAGTAAACTTAAATTCAAGGCCGTTGCAATTATGCACATCCGATTCATATTCAAGCTGCCATGCAGAGTTTTTATCAAGATTTGGGAAAAAGGCGTCGCCGCCGCCCTCCGCCAAAAAGCGGGTGACATACGCTTTTTGACAATATGGCAGCATCTGGCTGTATACATTTGCGCCGCCCATTACAAACACGTCGTCTATATTTGACGATATAAGCCCCATAAGCTCGGCGGTGTTGGCGGCTACTTCGGCGCCTTCTATGCTTTTGATAGAGGAGGATAGTATAATGTTGCGCCGCCCCGGCAGCGGCTTTTTCCCGGGCAATGATTCAAACGTCAGCCGTCCCATTACGACGGTATGCCCCATGGTAGTATTTTTAAAAAATTTCATGTCCTCAGGTACGCGAAACAGAAGTCCGCCGTTTTTGCCTATGCACCAGGACAGGTCTGCCGATAAAATTGCGTTCATACTATTGCCTCCCATTTTACAATATATTATCAGCGGTTGTACACCAGCCGCTAAAAAATATTTACCACCGCATACAATTTGTAGTTTATAAATTTTTATTTAACTAATTGTCCTATAAAAGCCCTGTGCTTTCAATGCCTTTGCAGGATTTAATATCACCCAATACCGGGCGGCAGCAGTCTAAGAGCATTAATATTTAGCAAAAGCGACTGCAGATTAATATTTATACTCCGATAATCCGAGAAAAACGATGCCCGAACGATTACACCTTTGCTAATATTATCGAAACATAACTGCCTCACAAAATCTGCCGCACAAAATATAATTTGCATGTATATTAACAATTAGAAATCTTTTTAAAGCTTTCGGGCGAGCGAAGCCGTGCATTTTGCATATTTTGCAGGGCGTATCGTCTGATATTGTTTAACGCAGGATTATAAATACTTTACAGCAGTCAAATATCATACGGCGACGGGGATTTTACCATTTAATTCATGATATTTATAGCCCTCAAGGCGCACGCTGTCGGGCGTAAACTTGTAAAAATCCTTTATAGATGTATCTATATAAAACTGCGGTGCGTCATACGGCTTGTTTTTTATAATTTCTTTTACCAGCGGTATATGCCTGTCGTAAATATGTGCGTCGGCGATAACATGCACAAACTCGCCCACCTCAAGCCCCGACACCTGAGCAAGCATATGGGTGAGCACAGCATACTGGCAGACATTCCAGTTGTTTGCCGTCAGCATATCCTGTGAGCGCTGATTTAATAATGCGTTGAGCTTTTTGCCTGACACATTAAATGTCATGCTGTATGCGCAGGGGTACAGGTGCATTTCGCTTAAATCGGCATGATTATACAGGTTGGTTATAATACGGCGGCTGGCGGGGTTGTGCTTTAAATCGTACAATACCCTGTCAACCTGGTCAAACATGCCCTCGGCGTATTTATGCTTTATACCAAGCTGGTATCCGTAAGCTTTGCCTATGCTGCCGCTCTCATCCGCCCATGCGTTCCATATGTGGGCGTCGAGGTCGTTTATATTGTTTGATTTTTTCTGCCAAATCCAGAGCAGCTCTTTTACGGTAGTTTTAAAGGCCGTGCGCCGCAGCGTTATAATAGGAAATTCTTTTGACAAGTCGTAACGGTTTACAATGGCGAACTTTTTTATTGTATGCGCCGGCGTTCCGTCATCCCAGCGCGTCCGTACCTGCTCGTTTTCGTCGGAATATCCACTGCTTAATATATCCTCGCAGTTTTTTATAAAAATTTCGTCGGCATAGCTCATATAAATTATCCTCCGTTAATTTGTTGTATTAATTGTAAAGGCGGCGGGTTTATAAGTCAAGGGTTTAACTCAGTGCAGAGCCGACTTAAATTTGACATGCATTGTCCGGCTGTGGTATAATCACATGATATTAAATAACGGATAAAAAAGACAAACCTGATATTGCTGATTTTCAGCACTTTGCCTGCGCGGCATTTGCTTAGGCACCGCACGGGCGGATAATTAACATTATATTTTTTAAAGTTAAATGTAAAAATATAATTGCGATGAAATACATATCCGTCGGCTGATTAGGATAACAGATTATAGCCGGCCGCAGTAAAAGTATCCGATAAAAGGCGAAAATTTTAAAGTGAAAGGCTGTTAAAGGCATGCGCAGTGCGATAATAACGCTTACCTGGCAGGATTGCGACGATACAACAGAATATCTTGAATCCCTTTGCGGCCAGCTGGGTGATGATGACTGTTTTTATCTGCTGGACAACGCCTCAAAGGCCGAGTATGCTGATAAAATTGAGCAGTGGCTCGAAGCAAAAGTTTCCGGCCAGTACAGGATAATGACGCTGGATGATTTTGTGGACAATTACACTTATAATCAGGCGTACAGATATATTTTTATAAGAAGCCCCGAAAACATGGGATTTGCCGTAGCGAACAACGTCATATTCGATGTGATAAAGGACGCAGGCTTTAAATATATAACGCTCATAAACAATGACACGCTGCTGTCGCCCGACACGTTAAGCCAGCTTTTTTCAGCAATGGAGAAATATCCCGAATACGGCGTAATGACGGGGGATATAAGATATTACAGCGAGCGGGAAAAGCTATGGAACGCCGGCGGATATTTTACCTTTTACGGCGATAAGAGATATTTTAATCAGAAGAAAATAGATAAGATGAAAGCGCGCGGCAGAGAGGTAATGGACTGCGAATTCTTAACGGGTTGCTTTATGTGCTGCCGCACTGAGCTGCTTTTAAAATACGGGCTTTTTACCGACAAATTCTTTTTTGGCGAGGACGACTTCAATTTCTGCATGCGCATGAAAAAGGCGGGAATAAAGCTGGGATGTGCACTTAACGCTGTGCTTTATCACAAGGTCAGCAGCTCAATGGTGAAAACTTCGGCTAACGACGACTATCGCAATATAGTGCACTTTACAAACAGAATTATTGACCAGAAAGAATTTATGACGCCGATTAAATGGCGGTGCTTCAGGCGGATATATTTAGGCATAGTTATGCTGAAGATGCTGAAAAACAGGTATGGCTTTAAGACATCAAAGCGTGTTACCGGCGCCGTAGCCTTTTACAGCAAAAAATATAACACAGTGGACAGAGCTGTTTTTATGGATATTTGTGAAAGATATAAGCAGTAATGATAAAATCAGACAACTGCTGCTAAATAGCGTACGCCGGCTTTGGCAGCAATATGTTATAATATAAAAATGCCGCTGCGTTTATGTGATGAGTGCTTAAAATTTTTATCTGACTTAGTGTGGAAAATGCAGCAGGTGCTAATGATTTTTATGGCTGATTTTGCATCATAAAGCTTACGGCAAAATAAAGGCTTTTGCCGTAAAATATAAAAACAAAAAAACGACATATCCGAAAAAAGGAGATGTAAACATGTCAATGAAAAGAAAGGGCATAATTCTTGCCGGCGGTTCCGGCACGAGGCTTTATCCGTTGACGATGATAACGAGCAAGCAGCTGCTCAACGTATATGACAAGCCGATGATTTACTATCCGCTGTCAACGCTGCTTCTGGCGGGAATAGAGGATATTCTTGTAATATCCACGCCGAACGACACGCCGAATTTTGAAAGACTGCTGGGCGACGGAAGTCAGTTTGGCATAAATATACAGTATGCGGTTCAGCCGTCGCCGGACGGACTTGCGCAGGCCTTTATAATCGGTGAAGAATTTTTAGCCGGCGCTCCCTGCGCCATGATTTTGGGTGACAATATCTTTTACGGCAACGGCATGGGCGATTTGCTTGCGCAGGCGTCTGCCAACGAGGGCAGGGCGACGGTGTTTGGCTATTATGTCGACGATCCTGAGCGGTTTGGCGTGGTGGAGTTCGACAAGACCGGCAAGGTGCTTTCTATTGAAGAAAAGCCGGAAAAACCGCGCTCTAATTATGCCGTTACGGGGCTTTATTTCTACGACGGCGACGTGTCGGATTATGCCAAAGCATTAAAGCCGAGCGCGCGCGGCGAGCTTGAGATAACTGACCTTAATAAGGTGTATCTTGAAAAGGGCAGACTTGACGTTAAGCTTATGGGCCGAGGATATGCATGGCTTGATACCGGCACTATAGACAGCCTGCTGGACGCCTCAAACTATGTCGGCATAATACAGCGCCGGCAGGGAATTGCGGTATCTGCGCCGGAGGAAATAGCTTTTAACAAGGGACTTATAACAACAGAGCAGCTGCTCGACGCAGCGAAGAAATACGGCAAGTCGCCTTACGGCCAGTATCTGCTGCGTGTTGCCCAGAATAAAATACTTGACTGACAGCAGTAAATTATACATAATATCTGCATGCGGGCTATATAGAGAAAAACGTATCTGAACGGTTGGGCGTAAGGGCGTAGCATACAGCGACAGACGCAAATTGTGCGCATATTTTGGCTTGAGGCGGAAGCGCTTGCTTTTATGTTAAAACGAAACGCCAAAAGCCGCAGCGTAATTGCAGAAGAAAGATACTGTGATATACATACACGGCCGTTTGCAGCTTTTTGCCGCATATCCGTACTGATTGCAGTGGTTGAGCGCATTCATCTGAAACGCTATACAACAGGCGGTTTTGAAATATTATAAGGGGTTATGCATAACCGCGCTGCATACGCTTTTATATCAGGATTAGCGGTGGATAAAAAGGCAGAAGCTCATGTATCTCAGTCCGGCGGGCATTTTATGCGGAGGAAATGGGAAGAAGCTTCATCCAAAATTTTGTCCTGCTCAAGGCTCGGTGGATATGCAAAAACCGCGTCTCAGAGTGGGGCGCATCTCTTTGCCGGCTTGCGCGTTATGCTTGACATTAGATTAATATTTGAAGCGCGGGATGTTATAAAATTACCTGCGTTAATAAGAGTTAAATATCCTATAATATATATGAAATATATTTTTGGAGGCATAAATAATGGAAATTAAAAAAACGGAAATAGAGGGTCTTGTTATAATCGAGCCAAAGGTGTTTGGTGACAACCGTGGCTGGTTTACTGAGACGTATTCCAAAAAGCTGCTTGACGAGGCGACCGGCGGTGCTGTTTTTGTACAGGACAATCATTCAATGTCGGCTAAAAAAGGTACGCTGCGCGGTCTGCATTATCAGTGTGCGCCGATGGCCCAGGCCAAGCTGGTGCGCTGCACAAACGGCGCCATTATAGACGTGGCAGTGGATGTGCGCCGCTCATCGCCGACCTTTATGAAATGGGTAGCGGTAGAGCTTACAGCATCAAATTTCCGCCAGCTTTTCTTGCCTAAGGGATTTTTGCACGGCTTTGTTACGCTGTGCGACAACTGCGAGGTGCAGTACAAGGTGGACGAATACTATTCGCCGGAGTGCGACCGTTCGGTGCGCTTTGACAGCCCGGCGTTTAACATAGATTGGGGCGTAAGCGAACCAATTATATCAGACAAGGACAAAGCTGCGCCGGTGTTTGACCCGGACAAGCATGCTTTTAATTAACGGAGGTAAAGTATGAATATTTTAGTGACCGGCGGTGCGGGATTTATAGGCGCCAACTTTGTTTATTACATCCTTGACAATTACAGCGACGACAATGTGATATGCGTCGATGCACTCACCTACGCGGGGAATATGGAGACATTGAGCCGTGCAATGGAGGATAAGCGCTTTACTTTTGAAAAGGCGGACATCTCCGACAGAGCGGCGGTATATGAAATTTTTAGCCGGCATGATATAGATGTAGTGGTAAACTTTGCCGCTGAATCGCATGTCGACCGTTCTATTGAAAATCCCGAGCTGTTTTTGCGCTCGAACATACTCGGCACGCAGGTGCTTATGGACGCCTGCATGAAGTTTAACGTGCCGCGCTATCATCAGGTTTCAACCGACGAAGTTTATGGCGACCTGCCGCTTGACCGGCCGGATTTGTTCTTTACGGAGGAGACGCCTATACACACATCTTCCCCATATTCAGCCTCCAAGGCCTCGGCAGACTTGCTTGTACAGGCATATCACCGCACATATGGGCTGCCGGTGACTATATCGCGTTGCTCTAACAACTACGGCCCATATCATTTTCCGGAGAAGATGATACCGCTTATGATAACGCGTGCACTGGCCGATGAGTCGCTGCCGGTATACGGCACGGGTGAGAATGTCCGCGACTGGCTGTATGTTGAGGACCACTGTTCGGCAATTGACTTAATTATACGCAAGGGCAGAATAGGCGAGGTTTACAACATAGGCGGGCACAACGAGCGCGCCAACATAGACGTTGTAAAAATAATACTGCGCGAGCTGGGCAAGCCGGAATCGCTTATAACATATGTGACCGACCGCAAGGGTCACGATTTGCGCTATGCTATTGACCCGACCAAAATTCACAACGAGCTTGGCTGGCTGCCGGCGACAAAGTTTGAGGACGGCATTAAAAAGACGATAAAATGGTATCTTAATAACCGCGGCTGGTGGGAAAATATAATAAGCGGGGAATATGCCGATTATTATAAGAGAATGTATGAAGGCCGCGGCGAAGCAAAGCAGCAGTAAAAATGTCAGCTCACCAGAGCTATTTGCACTGTACGCTTCAGGCGTGCTGCGGCGCACCGGAAAGCGCCTGCCGGATACGGAGAGCACTGGCGTGCGCGTCAGCACGCCGTCTTAATACGGCGCAGTGTTATAAATAATTGCAAGACAGATATCAGAGGTGTTGAAGCGATGAAAATACTTGTGACGGGCGTTAAAGGCCAGCTTGGCTACGACGTTATGGAAGAGGGCGCAAAGCGCGGCATAGAATGTATAGGCGCCGATATAGACGAATTTGATATAACTAATGAAAAGCAGACGCACGATTTTATAGTAAATCTGCGTCCCGACGCCATTATACACTGCGCGGCCTATACCGCCGTTGACCGCGCCGAAGACGAGCCGGAGTTATGTGAAAAAGTCAACGCGGCCGGCACTGAGAATATAGCAAAGGCGGCAAAGGAAATCGACGCCAAAATGATATATATAAGCACGGACTATATATTCGACGGCAAGGGCGATACTCCGTTTGAGACTGACAGCCCCGCCGCGCCGCAGAGCGAGTATGGCAGGAGCAAATATATGGGAGAATTAGCGGTAAAATCGCTGCTCTCTAAATATTTCATAGTGAGGATATCGTGGGTGTTTGGCGTAAACGGCAATAATTTTGTTAAGACAATGCTCCGCCTTGCAAAAACAAACAGCGAGATAAGGGTGGTAAACGACCAGATAGGCTCGCCTACCTGTACTGCCGACCTTGCGCCGCTGCTGCTTGATATGGTGGTTACCGATAAATACGGCGTATATCATGCGACAAACGAGGGCATATGCAGCTGGTATGAATTTGCATCGAAGATATTTGAATATGCAGGTGCTAACGTCAAGGTGACGGGAATACCGACGAGCGAATATAAGGCAGCAAAGGCTGTGCGTCCGATGAATTCGCGCATGTCGAAGCGCTCGCTTTCAGACGCCGGCTTTAAATTGCTTCCGCGGTGGGAGGATACTCTTAAATGGTATGTTGAGCGGGTAAAGGATACTATTTAACGCAGTAAAGATATATTCTGCGAATTAAAAGTTTGTATGAGAGACAATTCGCAAGAAAGTTGCTCCCTTTAGATTTTGTGATTGGCCAGAATGCTGGGATAATCTCAAAGAGAAATTATTTATGAAAAAGAAAACTGTAATTATAATTTCAATTATTATTGCAATATTAGTTTTATTTGGGTTATATTTGCACTATCAAAACACTAAATTACAGATAAGCAATTATAGTGTAATCGATAATGATATACCTGCTGATTTTGATAATTATAAAATAGTACAAGTATCTGACTTTCACAATACTAAATCAAAAACTTTGACGTGTGACTTGATAGAAGCAATAAAAGAACAAAGACCGGACATAATTGTTTTAACGGGAGATTTAATTGATTCAAATAAAACCGATGTAGAAGCTGCAATAAATTTCATTAAAAGCATAAATAATGTTGCACCGATTTATTATGTTTCCGGTAATCATGAAGCAAATATTAGTAGTTACACACAAATCAAAGAACAGTTAGCAGAAAATAGGGTTGTTATTTTAGACAATAAAACTGAAGTGTTAAAAATAAACAAGTCAGAGATAAATTTAATGGGTATAGATGATCCGGAAATGGCCGATGAAAATATGGTGTCGGATTCCGAAATCGTAAAATCTGAGTTAGACAGAGCAAAATATAATGAAAATAAATATAGTATACTATTGTCTCATAGACCGGAATTATTTGATACCTATGTAAATAAAGGGCTAAACTTAATTTTGACGGGACATGCACACGGAGGACAAATAAGGGTGCCGTTTATAGGTGGAATTATTGCTCCGAACCAAGGCTTTTTCCCTAAATATACAAACGGAATGTTTGCGGAGGGTAAAACTATGATGATAGTAAGCCGTGGCATCGGAAATAGCATTTTGCCTTTTAGAATAAATAATAGACCCGAATTAGTAATTATAACATTAAATAATAATTGATATACATTCTGAATTTCAGTTATAAAAACCGTTTGGGTAGCTTTTATACGACGACTGCCGAGAATCTTTGCTTGCAGTGTACACGGCTCTTTCATCTTAAAAAATAAGACAAGCGTTATTAAAGCTAAAATAGAGGTGCGTTTATCAACATTTTTTTGATAAACGCACCTCTGCTTGTAACCGAAAGCCCGCCCCCACATAAAATGATATTGAACTGATTATAAAATCAGGTTTAAATATATTTTTATAGGAGGATTATTTATGGCTGAAAACATTACCTCTCCTACAGACTTCAAAGAAGCCGTTTGCTTAGATGTAGGCAGAGTGTATGACTCATGCTGTGACCGCGACTGCCTTGAAGACTTGCGCTGTTACTTCTCACCGCGTGGCCAGGAAGTAATAGAACAGGCTATAAGCGTACGCTGTAAAGACGCTGAAATACTTAATGTTTTTATCGATGTTGAACCTGTACATTTTAACCGCGGATTTTATGCCTGCGATTTAACCTATTTCTTCCTTGTCAAGTTTGACGTATTTACCGCGCCGCATTGTCAGCCGATAGAAGTACAAGGCGTATGCTTTTTCGAGAAAAAGTGCATACTTTTTGGCAGCGAGGGCAGCGTACGTGTGTTCTCCAGCGAGAACGGCTGTGATGAGACAAGCGAGCAGGTTAAGCAGTCGGTCAATACGCCTAAGTGTATAGCGGAGGCGGTAGATCCAGTCGCCCTCTCCTGCAAGCTTGCAGATTGTTGCAACTGCTGCTGCGAGATAAAATGTCTGCCGGCCAGCATATGCCGTCAGCTCGGCTCGGATATCTGTGCACCCGACTGCTGCAATCGCACGGTACTCGTAACACTCGGACTCTTCAGCATTATTAAGCTTGTTAGAAACGTACAGGTGTTAGTGCCCGTATACGATTTCTGCATCCCAGACAAAGAGTGCAACTGCTCTTACGACAATCCATGCGAGACCTTTAAGCGCATAAACTTCCCAACCGACGAGTTTTTCCCACCGAAAGAGGCCGACATGGACTGCGGAATTCCGTACAGCTGCTGCAAAAAGCAACAATTCTAGCGGAGAATGAAAAAGAGGGGAGAAACATCCCCTCTTTTAAAATTATACCAGCAAATTTACATCTGTGCAGTCTAAAAAATACACTTAAGCACTGACCGCAGGAAGCAGCGTTTAAAATATTGGCTTGAGTTTTCCAATAATCTAAAATATTCCCCGCTATTGCAGGGAATATTTTTTTAGACTAAAGTAAAAATTATTGTACATATAATTTTTTATGTATTGGACGTTAAAGCGGCAGTCCAAAATTAAGCAGCAGACAAACAGCAGCAACGATAATTACAACAATAATTGCGGCGGCAATTAAAGCGCCGAGATTGTAGCCGGACTTCTTTCTGCCCTTTTTCGGCGACTGCGAAGAATATCTTGCAGAATTTTGACGGATGTCTGCTGCTTTACTTCGGCCTATGCCCGCCGATTTATTGGATTTTTGACTGAAATTAACCGCCGCTTTTCGGTAAAGGGCAAGCGGGTCGCTCTGATTAAGAATACGCTGATAAAAACTATTAATCCAAAGGACGTCTTCTCCTGTGCATAATTCATCTTCAGTTACATCGTTTTCATGCACAATTTTATTCCTGATATACCGATAATGCTTAAGGGCGAAATAATCATTTCTCCAATTATCAATATATAAAGTGTAGTGGCTGCATCGCTCCATACTTTTTATATACTCTGTAATGCCGACGTCACTGGAAAATAAATCTTTGCATAAATTGTCCAACCTTTTATATGCTTCCATAAAGGCCATAATTATCCTCCGGAGAAAATCTAAAGCGCACCACAATATATGGAGAACAAAAATAAAAAATTAATGTGCGCGGGTGTCTTAGTTGAATAGGGCATATGCCTGCCAAGTTGGAAAAGCAAAAAATAATGCAAAAGTGATAAAAAGGTGTATTAAAAAATGTCGAGAGCTACGGCAGATTTTATAATTACAGAACTTTTCGTTTTACAGCTTAACATAGCTTGACCGCTCCGTGCGCCGTCGCTTTCATGGCCTAAGGACGGAGCTTAAGTCATAGCATGTACCGCCATATCAAAAGCTGCCGGATTTATTTTTTTACTATTTCAATTATCATCTGCTCGGCCTTTGCGGCGTCAGCCTTGCCGCGCGACTGCTTCATAACATATCCTACCACAGCCTTTATGGCTTTTTCTTTGCCGGCAAGATAATCGTTTACAGCCGGCTGGCACTGCGAAACAGCTTCCTGTACCAGCTTGTTAAGCTCCTCGTCGCTGAGCCCGCCCATCTGGTCCTTTGGTATGACCTCTTCTGCGCTTTTGCCCGTTTCCAGCATCTTCGAGAGTGCCTTTTTCGCCGTGCTGGAGTTTATCTCACCTGCATCTAAAAGATTTATAAGCTCACTAAGCTGCTTAGGCGTAATTTTAAGCCTGCAGGCTTCCTTTTCCTCTTCTGTGCCAAGTGAACTGAATATCTGAGTTATTATCATGTTGGAAACAGTTTTGGGATTTTTTACAAGCTCTGCTGCGCCCTCAAAGAAATCCGCCACGTTTTTATACTTGGCAATATTTTTGGCGTCGACGTCCGACAGCCCATACTCCGATATATAACGCTTTATACGCTCTGCCGGAAGCTGCGGCAGCGCATTTTTTATATTCTCAATCTCCTCGTCGCTTATCTTCATAGGGACAAGGTCCGGCTCTAAAAAGTAGCGATAATCATGCGCGTCCTCTTTTGTCCGCATGCCCTCCGTCTCGCCTGTCGTTTCATTATAGCGCCGCGTCTCCTGCGGGAGTATTTCGCCGTTTTCCGCCGCGTCCACCTTGCGGTTGTATTCATATTCCATTGCCTTGGCAATATGCGCAAAGGAGTTCATGTTCTTTATCTCAGAGCGTATACCGAACTCCTCGCTTCCCGCCGGGCGGACGGATATGTTTACGTCACAGCGCATAGAACCCTCCTGCATTTTACAGTCAGACACGCCGATATATCTCATTATCATCTGCAATTTTTCCAGATATTCTATTCCCTCTTCAATAGAGCGAATATCCGGCTCGGACACAATTTCCATAAGCGGAACGCCGCCGCGGTTATAATCGATATATGTCTTGCCGCCCTTGTGGACGAGCTTGCCGGCGTCCTCTTCCAGATGGATGTGGTTTATTCTTATCCTTTTGCCGGAGTCAAGCTCAATATATCCGCCGATACTCAGCGGACGTTCAAACTGCGACACCTGATAGGCCTTCGGCAGGTCGGGATAGAAGTAATTTTTGCGGTCCATTTTAGAAAGATTGTTGATTTTGCCGTTTGTGGCAAGTCCCGCCATAATGGTATATTCAACAGCCTTGCGGTTTATCCTCGGCAGTGCGCCCGGCATGCCGGTGCACACGGGGCAGGTATGGGTATTTGGCTCACCTCCGAACTTGGTGGTGCAGCCGCAGAATATTTTTGTATCAGTGGCCAGCTCGACATGCGTCTCAAAGCCGGCAACAAGCTCATATTTTTCCATATTACCTGTGATTGCACGACAAAGCATACCTTTGTGTGCAGCCATCTCCTTTCAGCGTTATATAACAATCAGCATGAAGCTGCTTTGCAGGGTTAAAATTGAATTAATTAAATGCATAAAGCTTACGGCGGCAGATAAATTCCAAATTAAACTTACATAAGCCGCGGGCGGTTATAAAAGAGCGGGGCTTTTTCCTGACGGATAAGCTCAGGTGCATTTACAGTTCAACGCCCATATGCAGCCTTTTGGTATACTGCGGATAAGCCGTTTCAAACACATGCGCCATATTAAACAGCATGCTTTCGTCAAACTTATCGCCGATAAGCTGCATGCCTATAGGTAATCCCTTAGCATCCACGCCGCAGGGCAGATTTATAGCCGGCAGTCCGCATACGTTTACCGGCACGGTAAGTATATCGCCGAGATATGCTTTAACCGGGTCGTCGTCCCTGTCGCCTATCTTCATGGCCGTCGACGGCGCGGTAGGAGCCAGCACAACGTCCGCCGCTTCAAATATTTTCTTGAACTCGTCGGTTATCTCGGCGCGCAGGTTCTGCGCTTTTTTATAATACGCGTCGTAGTAGCCGGAGCTTAACACATAAGTGCCCAGCATTATGCGGCGCTTTACCTCGTCTCCGAATCCTTCGGTGCGGGTCTTCATAATCATCTCGTTTATGTTAAGATAGCTGTCGGTGCGGTGACCGTATCTTATGCCGTCGTACCTGCCAAGGTTTGACGACGCCTCGGCGCAGGCGAGTATATAATAAACCGGCAGCGCGTACGCCATGCCCGGAACAGACACTTCAATTATCTCAGCGCCCAAGGCTTCATAACCCTTAGCTGCGGCCATAACGGCAGACTTTATATCCTCCGGCAGGCCGTCGAAACATTCTTTAATAAGCGCGATTTTTCGCCCTTTAACATCGGCGTTTATATCGACCTGACGCCCGCCGCGCAGTCCTGGCTGGACACAGGTGGAATCAGCTTCGTCATAGCCGGACATTGCATTAAACACGACGGAGGCATCCTCAGCGCTGGGAGCCAGCACACCTATCTGGTCAAAGCTTGAGGCATAGGCAATGGCGCCGAACCTTGACACAGCGCCGTAAGTCGGCTTAATTCCGACAATTCCGCAAAAGGCGGCCGGCTGCCTTATAGAGCCTCCGGTGTCAGTGCCGAGCCCATAAGCGCACAGCCCTGCCGCAACCGCCGCCGCCGCGCCGCCCGAGCTTCCACCCGGAACATGAGCCTTGTTGTGCGGGTTTAGCGTGGGTCCAAAGCAGGAATTTTCCGTGCCCGAGCCCATGCCGAACTCGTCAAGGTTGGTCTTGCCCAATAACACCGCGCCCTCAGCCTTAAGACAGCGCCATACAAAGGCATCGTATATCGGCACATGACCCTTAAGTATCTTTGAAGCGCAGGTGGTCTCTATCCCTTTTGTCGTTATGTTGTCCTTTATGGACATAGGTACGCCGTCGAGCAGGGATATGTCCTCCCCGCCGGCAATCCGCTTGTCCGTGGCGGCAGCAGCGGCCTTGGCCTGCTCAGCCGTCACAGTTATAAAGGCGTTGAGGTCGGCGTTTTCCTCTATCGCACCGAGATATTTGTCGGTAAGCTCAGCGCAGGATATTTCACGCTTTTTTAAAGCGGCGTTTATATTTTTTATTATACTCATAACGCCACCTCACATCTTGCGGGAGGAGACGGCAAAAAATCCGTCCTCCCCGCCGTCGACGTTGCTTAATATTTCGCTCTGCTCAAACGACGGCTTTACAATGTCCTCGCGGTAGGCGTTGAATATGTTGTTTATACCGGTATTGTCGCGGTCCTTTGCCTCAGCGGCATTTATCGTGTCCGCAAACCTCACTATGCTCTGCATATCCTTGGTAAGACGGTCGAGCTGCTCATCGGTAAGGTCAAGCATGCTCAAAGCTGCAAGCCGTTTTACGTCTTCCCTTGTCACCATATTATCCACATCCTTAGCGTAGCAGTTAATTTAGTTTATATTTTCCTTCACAGTCCGGACAATATGCCCCGACACAAAAGCATGCCTTTTCTCACCGGCCGCTCGGTTATAATATACCGCTGTATACGCCGGATTTTTATATAAGCAAAAACACGAAATGCAGCAGGACATGCTTAATTAATCCTATCTTATCTTGATATGAACCTCTCTAAGCTGCTGCTCCGATACCTCCGACGGCGCGCCGAGCATAAGGTCCTGAGCGTTGGCGTTCATCGGAAAAGCTATTACGTCGCGTATGGTCTTTTCACCTGTAAGCAGCATTATAATCCTGTCAATTCCAGGCGCCATGCCGGCGTGAGGAGGTGCGCCGTAGCCGAACGCGCTGTAAAGCGCGCCGAACTTTGTCTTTAAGTCGTCCTCGCTGTATCCGGCTATGCTGAATGCTTTAAGCATAATCTCTTTTGAATGATTTCGCACAGCGCCGGAGGAAAGCTCCTCGCCGTTGCATACAATGTCATACTGATACGCGAGCACCTCGAGCGGGTTTTTCGTCTCCAGCGCTTCCATACCGCCCTGCGGCATGGAGAAAGGATTGTGCGTAAATATTATCTCGCCTGTCTCTTCATCTCTGTCATACATCGGGAAGTCGACGATAAAGCAGAGACGGTATTCATCTTCGTTAATAAGCCCCAGACGCTCTCCAAGCTCCGTTCTTATCTGGCCGGCAAGCTTGTCGACGGTGTATTTATCGTCGCAGATAAAGAATAACACGCCGCCTGCTTCAAGCTTTGCGCGCTCTATCATAACGCTGCGCTTGTCGTCGGGAATAAACTTGTCAATAGGCCCGGCAAAGTTAAAGTCGTCGTCAATCTTGATGTATCCAAGACCTTTCATGCCGATGCTCGTGGCAAATTTGAGCATATCCTCAAAAAACTTCCTCGACTGCGAAGCAGCGCCTGGTGCAAATATGCCCCTTACCGGCTTGCCTTTAAAAGCAGGGAAGTCGGCGTTTTCAAATATGTCGCTCAAATCGGTTATAATAAGCGGATTGCGCAAATCCGGCTTGTCGGTGCCGTATTTCATCATAGAGTCGGCATAAGTTATCCTTTCAAACGGCGCCGGCGACACTTTTTTATCTGAGAACTTGGTAAACACGTTATAAAGCAGATTTTCCGTCACGGCGAAAACGTCTTCCTGCGTGGCAAAAGCCATTTCAAAGTCTAACTGATAAAATTCGCCCGGCGACCTGTCTGCTCTGGCGTCCTCGTCTCTGAAACAGGGCGCTACCTGATAATACCTGTCAAAGCCGGATACCATAAGCAGCTGCTTAAATATCTGCGGCGCCTGCGGCAGGGCATAAAATTTACCGTGATATTTTCGGCTTGGTACAAGATAGTCCCTCGCCCCCTCCGGCGACGAAACGGAAAGTATAGGCGTCTGGATGTCCATAAAGCCCATGTCTTCCATAAGCCGGCGCATGTATGATATTACTTTGGAGCGCAAAACTATGTTGGAATGCATTTTTTTGTTTCTCAAGTCGAGAAAACGGTACTTAAGCCTTATATCTTCTCTTGTTTCGGTGGACATGGGAACTTCAAACGGCAATACCGACTCGCTCTTGCTTATTATTTCAACATTGTCGGCGTGCACCTCTACGCGGCCGGTAGGTATTTTGTCGTTTATAGATTCCTCATCTCGTTTTAAGACCTTGCCGCTCGCGGTTATTACCGTCTCTCTTGATATTTTATCGGCTATATTGCCGTCGTGGAGAACTACCTGCGTAACGCCGTAGTGGTCCCTTAAATCAAGGAATATAACGCCGCCGTGGTCCCTTATGTTTTCCACCCAGCCGGAAATTTTTACAGTCTCGCCTACGTTTTCTTCCCTCAGCTCGCTGCAAAGATGCGTCCGATACTCACCCGACAGCTTTATTGCCTGCTCCATAGTTTCAAATCCTTTCAAAAAATGTATCTGTATTCATAAATGATATTAAGCTATCAATATTATCAAAATAATTTATACCTGCCGTAAGCTTTGCCCAGGCGGCAATAAACGACAGCCCAGAAAATGTAATAACGCCGCTACGTCGCACTTTTTCCTGCCCAGCATATACCTTGCCCTCTTCAACCGGACCTAAAAACAGCGGTATTTTGGCATCTGCACACCTTTTGGCAAGCGAAAATATGCCGCCCTCCGGTGAGGGTAAAAACCGCTTCGAAGCGCTGCGGCTTTCGCACCCGTCAGATATGTCACAGCCACTGCCGGTATTCGTCGGCGCGCCATTGCAGCTTTTAGAGAGCTTGCTCAAAGCACTGTCATGCCCTGCATGGCCCGAAGAATTGACGGAGCCGGTGTGATAAGCGCCGTGCAGCACGGCGTCACAGCAGTTATTATATATATTTATACTGTTATAATCAAGACCGACATAAGGGTTTATAAGCATTATTTTCCCAAGCACAGGCGGCGTTTTAAAAATGACCGGCCGATTACGCCTTATTTCATCGGCGCTGGGATTGCAAGTGTGCTTTATAAGCCTTACACTGCCGTCGCTTATGGCAAAGGGAGTATCAATAACCGACGGATAATCATGCACAAAGGAACGAGACTCGCCTATCCGCGTAGCTATGTGAATTTTCCCATTAAAGGCGACATACACGCCCGGCAGGCCGAGACCAATAAAATCACAGCACAGCTTTATATTGTCAAATGCGTCAGAGCCTTCCTCTCCGGCCGGTATATTGCTGCCGGTAATAATTATCGGCAATTTTGCATGCGCAAAAATTACGCCGAGCAGATTGGCGGTAAAGGCTAGCGTATCGGTGCCGTGGGTTATAATAATTCCGCTATATTCGGATTTTTCAGAGTCAGACGCCAAGGCACTCAAAACTTCATATAAATAGTTTATAAGCCGCTGCAAATCGGATATCTGCATGTTCTCGCTGAGGATGCTCATAACACTGCGGCAGTCAAACAGGGATAAATCAATATTAAACTTTCGGCAGTATTTTTCAATAATTCCGCCGCCGGAAGATAGGCTTATGCTGCCGCCGCTCTCGGCGCTGTCAATCGTTCCGCCGGTAGAAAGTACTATAATTTTAGGCATCTGCCCCTCCAAGAAAAAATTCCCTTTGCGTTAATGATTTATTTTATCACATATATTCCAAAAATTCAACGATTGCGGCGATTTTAAAAGCCGCCAAAAAGCTATATATTAAAAATTTTATTACAGCTTTATGCTTTTTTATATTTTAAAGCTATCGCATCTGCCGACTTCTATGCCGGCAATTATATTTTTAAGCCATGCTCCCAATGCTCCGCCCGAGAAATCTGAGGAATATGGTGCCAGTACAGTAGAACTATTTACATCATATTAAGCCACCAAAAATTCCATAACGCCAAGCGTCGCTGTTGCCGCTTCTGTTAATATGCAAACCGAGTTTATTGAAAACAGCAGGTATGGATAAATTCTCAAAAAGCGTAATGTAAATTATTGCCGATATAATAAGCGTGTAAGCAGTTATTTTTACAGATATATTAAAGATAAAAATAAATTAGCGGCTAAAATCTGCATCATCTTATAATATGCCCATGTTTTACCGTTAGATATACTGCTTATCAGTTAAAAACAAAGTATTTGATAAAGAAAAAGCTATGTCGTATAATCAATATAACAATAATTCTAACGCGGAGCGGGGGATAAAAATGGCGCAATGGAATGCAGAGCAATATCTTAAATTTAAAAGAGAAAGGACCCAGCCGTCATATGACCTTGCGGGCAGGATTGATGTTAAAAACCCGCAGAGCATAATAGACATAGGCTGCGGTCCGGGCAACAGCACCGCTGTTTTAGCCGGTAAATTTAAGGGAGCGTATATACTCGGCGTTGACAAATCGGAAAATATGATTAATACTGCAAAAAAAGATTACCCCTCTATTGACTTTGCTGTTTTTGACGCTGAAAAAGATTTTGACAAAATAAACCGTGGCTTCGACGTTGTCTTTTCCAATGCCTGTATTCAGTGGGTTCCAAACCACCCCGCACTAATTAGGAATATGTTTAATCTTCTTAATCCCGGAGGCGTGCTCGCGGTACAGGTTCCCATAAATTATAGGGAGCCTATACACCAAATAATAAACGAAATATCGCATAATTCTAAGTGGAGTGCAAAGTTTAAAGCTCAAAGGGAGTTTTATACTCTTACGTCAAGCGAATATTTTGATTTGCTGTCAGAAATAACAGACGATTTTTCTATGTGGGAAACTGTATATTACCACCGGATGAAATCGCATAAAGACATAATGGAATGGTATAAGGGAACGGGGCTGAGGCCGTATCTTGAGGTCTTAAGCGCTGATGAGGCCGCTGATTTTGAAAATGATGTATACAGCGAGGTAATAAAATCATATCCCTTGCAAAAGAGAGGAGAAATAATTTTCAGATTTCCAAGGCTGTTTTTTACAGCTGTAAAGCATAATTAAATTTAAAAAGCCGGCAGAAAGGAGACACTTCGTAAGGAATCTTACTGGGCTTTCACAAGATAACGGCGGCAGAGAGATGCCAAAACTCTTTGCCGCCGTTATCTTAGTTATCATCTTCATCGTTTGACCAACTGTATATAATATGCAATTCCCCCGAATCTGTATCCATTGCCATCTTATCTCCCATTTGCATCAAAAAATCTCCGTCAAAATCTACTGCCATATTATCGGAAATTGAGTGAGCAAAATTTCCATCCTCGAAATCAAAAAAACGTTTACCCATATTGTACCTCAATCAATAATCATATACAGTTCTGCCGCAATTTTTACAACACATAAAAGCTCATCCTCTATTTTGCCTGTTGATAATATCCGTTTTGCTGACAGATTTGATGAATTGTTTCTGCAAAAATAGATCTGGATTTTTTATTATCATCGGTGTTTATATTCTTTTTATATATGTAAGTATCTCTGACTTGTTGCCACAATCCGTGCTTTTTAATCCACTCCATTTCGGATGGCAACTTCATATGCCCTTTCGGCTGGTATTCCCACGAATAACTGTTTTGTTTTTTGTTGTAGCGAATATATTGTTGCCGCCCATTTCCACATTCATATATAATGCAAAAATCACAACTATGTAAGATGCGGGAGGTTGTTCTATCTTTTACTTTGATTGTAAGAACACGGGTGGAGTCTTCGGTATAATCGTATCCAAAAACCGAATGCCCATAAGGGTTATTAACCTTATCGAGACCCTTGTGAAGAATGTTTCGTATTTCTTCGGCAGAATAGTCTTCGTCGGGGTCATTTACTTCAATATTTACATCGAAGTCAAAACCAATGTTAGAGTTCCAGTCACGAGTTATCATCTTTCGTTTGCTACTGCCCACGAAAAGATATTGAAAAGTAAAATTATCTCTAACTTTATTTTGTAATCTGTGTATAATTTCGAGGAGTTCATCTCTAATCGGTTTCCATTCTTCTTTTGGAACATACTTGAAATTGTGCATAATCATAATATCTCCTTTTATCCCAAGCCGCCCAAATAGATTTCACTGAATCTAAATCGTATTAGTGTATACCTATTAAACGTAAATGTCAATGATTTTTCAACAAATTTTGATGTTGTGAAAACAGCGAAGAGAAAGATGATGTCCATAATTATAGCGAGAATCGGATTGTGACACCACAATCCGAAAAGAAGCCAAATATAAATCCTTGGGGCACCTTCCTTACGGAGGATGCCCCAAAGCCGGCTTGTTTTTTAATCAAAAATATGCTGTAAATACACTGCTCTATTTTAACTTTTGCGCTGCTTTAGCATAAAGCGTCACCGTACAGATAATCCTCTGTCGGCAAAGATTTTCCTTGCGCCTGCCATTTCGTCGTCAGTAGGTGAAGGAGTGTCGTAAAGAGTATAATTCAAACCAAGTTCCTTCCACTTGTACTCACCCATTTTATGAAACGGCAGAAGCTCTGTTCTTTCTACGCACTTAAACTGCGTTAAAAAATCCGCCAATTTTTCAAGCTCGCACTTTTCGAGCGTATATCCCGGTACAACAACATGTCTTATCCACACAGGCTTTGACGTGCTCTCGCAGTATTCAAGGGTTTTAATTGCGTTTTCGTTACCGGCGCCGGTTATCTTTTTACACAACTCGGGTGATATTGCTTTTATATCCAGCAACAGCATGTCGGCAAGGTCAATGCAGTCTTTGACGCTTTGGAGCGGCATTATGCCGGAGGTATCTATTGCTGTGTGAATTCGGCGCTCTTTGAATTTTTGAAGCAAGTCCTTGCAGAAGTCGTGCTGCCTAAGCGGCTCGCCGCCGGATATTGTAACGCCGCCGGATTTTATAAACCCGGAGAAACGCATGATGTACTCAAACACTTCATCGCTCGATTTAAGCTCGCCGTCGTCTAAGCTTAACGCGTCGGGATTGTGGCAGTAAATGCATCTGAGCGGACAGCCCTGCAAAAACAGCACAAACCTTATACCCGGCCCGTCGACTGTGCCGAAAGATTCCATTGAATGCACTTTTCCCATTACCGCCATATAATCCCCCCTTTTTGCATATAAAATATTTTATAATAAAAACTCAAGTACCTTGTCTGTTGCAAATGATACCTCAATTATCCGGCTATGACAGAGATAACTGTGTAAGCGAAAAACTTAATAAAGTTATATCCCCGCTGAGGACATTGTTAAATCCAGCAGCGGGGACATTCAAAAATCAATAAAACACCGTCAGGCAGTTAGCAAAAACCAATAAAATGACATGTCCTGCAGCCGGCAAAAAATTAGAAATGCGTGTGGAAGGTACGGTGTATAACGTCAAGCTGCTGCTCCCGTGTCAGCTTAATAAAGTTAACGGCATAGCCGGAAACCCTTATAGTAAGCTGCGGGTATTTTTCCGGATGGTCCATAGCGTCTAAGAGGACCTCCCTGTTTATTACATTGACATTTATGTGGTGTCCGCCCTCGTTGAAATATCCGTCGAGCAGCCCTACAAGGTTTTCGTCCTTTTCATCCTCCGTCTTGCCCAGTGACTGCGGGACTATTGAGAAAGTATAGGATATGCCGTCCTCACTGTAATCATAAGGAAGCTTGGCGACGGATATCATGGAGGCTACGCAGCCGTTTTCATCGCGGCCGTGCATTGGGTTTGCACCCGGAGCAAACGGCTCGCCCTTTTTGCGTCCGTCCGGAGTGTTGGAAGTCTTTTTGCCGTATACTACGTTAGAAGTTATAGTGAGTATCGACAGCGTCGGCTTGCTGTGACGATAGGTCTTGTTTTTCGCCATTTTCTTCATAAACATTTTTACAATGTTTACTGCAATATCATCTACGCGGGAGTCGTTGTTGCCGAATTTTGGGAAATCACCCTCAATTTCAAAATCAACAATCAGTCCGTCCTCGCGCCTTATAGGCTTAACATTTGCATATTTAATTGCCGACAGGGAGTCTGCCACCACCGAAAGTCCGGCTATGCCGCCGGCACAGGTGCGTACAATTTCCTCATCGTGCAGCGCCATCTGCAGACTCTCATAGCAGTATTTGTCGTGCATGTAGTGTATGCAGTTAAGGGTGTTGATATATAGATTTGCCAGCCAGTCGCAGATGTAGTTAAACTTGCTCATAACGTCGTCATAGTCGAGCTTGTCTCCCTCAACAGGCCGCAGCTGCGGCGCAACCTGGTCGCCGGAAATCTCATCCCGCCCGCCGTTTATCGCGTAAAGCAACGCCTTTGCAAGATTGCATCTTGCACCGAAAAACTGCATCTGCTTGCCTATGCGCATGGCCGAAACACAGCAGGCTATACCGTAATCGTCGCCGAACTTTACGCGCATAAGCTCGTCGCTTTCATATTGAATAGACGACGTCTTTATAGACATGTCAGCGCAGTATTTTTTGAAGTTTTCCGGCAGGCGCGGACTCCACAGTATCGTGAGGTTAGGCTCCGGCGCCGGACCGAGGTTTTCGAGGGTGTGCAAAAAGCGGTAGCTCATTTTAGTAACCATGTGCCGCCCGTCAACGCACATGCCGCCGATAGACTCGGTAACCCATGTCGGGTCGCCGGAAAACAGCTCGTCGTACGCAGGCGTACGCAGAAAGCGCACCAGTCTCAGCTTCATAATAAAGTGGTCGACGATTTCCTGTATCTGCTCTTCAGTGTATTTTCCGCTCTTGAGGTCGGCTTCGGCGTAAATGTCGAGGAAGGTCGACACCCTGCCCAGCGACATGGCGGCGCCGTTTTGCTCCTTAACAGCGGCAAGATATCCGAAATAAAGCCACTGCACGGCTTCATTTGTGTCCTTGGCCGGCTCTGATATGTCAAAGCCGTAGGAGGCCGCCATTTTCTTCAGCTTTTTCAGCGCCTTAATCTGCTCCGAAAGCTCTTCGCGGTTCCTTATAGACTCCTCATCCATAATATGGTAGTTAAGGGAGGCTTTCGCGTCCTCCTTCTCGGCTATAAGGTAGTCGCAGCCGTAAAGCGGCAGGCGGCGGTAGTCGCCTATAATGCGCCCGCGGCCGTAAGCGTCCGGCAGACCCGTTATAATACCGCTGTGACGTGCCTTGCGCATCTCCTCGGTATATACGTCAAAAACGCCGTCGTTGTGCGTCTTGCGGTATTTAAAGACGTTTTCCACGTCCTTGTCCATTTCCCTGCCGTACGCCTCAAGCGAGGTGCGTACCATTCTTATGCCGCCAAACGGCATAATCGCCCTCTTAAGCGGAGCATCCGTCTGAAGGCCTACTATCGTCTCCTTGTCCTTGTCAATATATCCCGGAGCATACGCGTCGATGTCAGATATTGTCTTTTCATCTATATCCAGCACGCCGCCCGCTTCGCGCTCCTTTTTAAGCAGGACGCTAACCTCGTCCCACAGCGTCTTTGTCCGCTCTGTCGGAGGGGTAAGAAAGCTTTCATCGCCGTCGTACGGCGTATAGTTCCTAACTATAAAATCGCGTACATCTATGCCTTTATCCCACTTGCCTTTAACAAAGCTCATAAAATCATTCCTTTCCCCGCAAGAGCTATGCGGTTAATATAAAATTTATTTTATACTTAAAAAGTATAAATATCCTGCTTATATAATATCACCATGGCAGAATTTTGTCGAGTGAGTAAGAGCAAATCTGCTATAGAAATCCCATATAAGCTTATACCTTGCATATTCAGCGATTGTTAGTGTTCCAGATGTGTGCAGCAATTATACAGCACGGCGGTTATAAAACTGCACGGGTACACTGTTATTATTTTTTGGTTAAGCTGCGAGTATTAGAGATTATATAATATATCATATTTAATATGCTCATATTCCAAATGAGCATAAACATATATTGCGGTTAAAACAAAAAATCAGCGATATAAAATATAATTCAGCTCATCGAATTCCTTATTAAGCTGTTTTGTAAAACGCTTGTCGGAGCCGACGTATTTAAATCCGCATTTTTGAATAACTCTTTTAGATTGCTCGTTTTGTACAAAATGGGAAACGGCAACAGCGTCGAGCTTATAATTTTCAAAGCAGAATAAAATTACCGCATTAACGGCTTCCGGCATCAGTCCCATACCCCAGTAATCCTTTGACAGAGCATAGCCGATTTCCTTTATCCTTAAAGCTTTAAGCTCAGGCTCGGCTTCATCACGCAAGGGATGCAGGCCGAGCGACCCGATAACCTTGCCGTTTTCCTTATACACTATGGCAAAGACGTTTTTGTCATCAATGAACGACCTGAGCACCTGTCTTGAAACTTCAATATTATCGTGATGCGGCCACCCGGCCATTTCGCCCACACCGGGGACGGAAGCGTAATCGTAAAAGTCATGTATGTCGCTTTCTTCCCACGGCCTCATCAGCAGCCGTGCAGTATTAATGCATGTGCCGGTTATATCAATTTTTATATCCATGTCATATATTCTCCATTCGGGGTAAAAATAGTCCTACCGGCAAGACAATAGGCAATTGCTTTTTACAGTTGATTAGAGCAGAGCGCCAGTGAGAGCGGAATATCGGCAAACTTCTATTTTTCGCGCAAAGGCACTGCGGTTGACAAAAATAAGCAATGTTAATCAAAATTAAGATAATACGGTAAAACGATTTATCGGCAAAAGTAAAGCTGTGGTTATTGGTAAACATCAGGATTTTGCATGAACCAAACGGTATAAGCACATGAGTGATGTTTTTATCTAATTAAGAAAGCATCGTAAAAATTACAGCATTAATATCTGCAAGGCGGTTAAAAATCCTGCACAACGCCGTCTGCTGCGCTGATTAAAGCCAAAAGACAAATGACGGGCGTCATTTTAGCAGTATAGTCTAAACGCCCGTCTGGCCGGTTTGATATTTAAGATATAGCCATGCTGTTTATACGCCGCGCCGCATAAAGTCCAAATTTGCTGGCAGACGGCTAAAAATTTATGCATTATACATTTTACAGTAAGCTTGGCCGTGACGGATGATAGCGCATTAAGCGGTCAAGCCGCGTGCTGCGATTGCTTATTTTTTAAAATATTCTGCCGCCCTATTTAGTCTGGAAGATGTTCTGTCGCGGCCGAGTATACGCATAATTTCAAACAAGTCGGGCGAATTTTTGCGCCCCGTAACCGCCGTGCGTATTACTGCCGACACATCGCCGATATGTCCTTTATACTTGTCAGGCTCAGACTTATACTCTTTCGTGTTTTCGGCATAGCCCAGGGAGGAACACAGCTGCTTAACGCTGTCAAACCACTGCGTTTTATCCCCGTTTAAGTGCGGATTTTCAGCATAACGCTCTAATATTTCCACCGCATCAGAGGCGGATATGTTTTCCGGCAGCTCATACTGCGGGACAAAAGTGTCGTCGTAAAAATATGATATAAACTGCGCCGCTTCATTCCACTTCGCAATATCCTTGCGCGGTTTGGGAATATCCCTGTCGATAGAGAAAATGGCGGCGGCATAGGCTTTATCGCCGCTTAGTCTGTTATACAGCGCCTCATCGTACTTTTCGGCCCAGCTAAGCAGGCTGCTCAGCACGTCTTCAGCGCTCATGCGGGAGATGTAATTTTTGCTTACATCCAGCAGCTTGTCCATGTCGAACAGCGCGCCGGACTGGCTCATTTTGTTAAGCTTTAAGTCAAAGTCGAATATGTCGGCGTCCTTGTTCGCCCGCCTCCAGTCCTCAAAGCCGGAGCTTGCGATGGTAAGCAGATATTCCAGCACGGCGCGCGGCTCAAATCCCTGCTCGGAGAAATACTTAACCGCCGCCTCGGGGTCGCGGCGCTTAGAAAGCTTGCGCTTCGAGCCGCCCTCGCTTTTCATAATAGGCGCTATGTGCGCGTATTTCGGCGGCTTAAAGCCCAGCAGGCGGAAAAGCTGCAGATGTATAGGCGTGGAGCTTATCCATTCGTCGCCGCGTATAACATGAGTGGTGCGCATTAAATGGTCGTCTACGGCGTGCGCAAAGTGATAGGTGGGTATGCCGTCGGATTTAAGCAGAACTATATCGGCGTCGTTTTCCGGCATTTCTATTTTGCCCTTTATGGCGTCGGTAAAGGTTACTTTATTTTCCTCATTTCCCGGCGATTTCAGCCTAAGAACGTACGGCGCGCCGGAACTTAGCTTTTCTTTTATTTCATCAATGGAGAGACTGCGGCAGCGGGCGTATTTGCCGTAATATCCCGGGCGAATTTTTTGGCTTTCCTGCTCGCCGCGGATTTGCTCCAATTCCTCTTCGGTGCAGAAGCAGGGATATGCCAGCCCCTCAAGCACAAGCTTTTTTGCAGCCGAGTGATAAATCTCCCTGCGCAGCCGCTGCCTATAAGAAGCATACGGACCCTTTTCGCCATCCGGCATAAATCCCTCGTCGGGCACTATGCCGAAGGATATAAGACCGTTTACAATATCCTCAAGCCCGCCTTCGACCTCACGCTTTTTGTCGGTATCCTCAATCCGCAGGTAAAATATACCGTCTTTGCCGGCCGCCATGCGGTTTATAAGGGCAGAGTACAGTACGCCTAAATGCAGATATCCCGTAGGACTCGGCGCCAGACGCGTTACCTTTACCCCTTCTTTAAGTCCGCGGTGAGGGTATTTTTCTTCATAATATTCAAAGTCCTTTATATCCTTGTCAAATAAAAGGTCGGCTAAATAACGATTACTGTCCAAATTAAACTCTCCTTGCATATATAATAGGAAAATGTGTAAATAAGCGGCAAACGAGCTGTATTATTGTACAAAAATCGATTTTTGTACCATAGGCCGCCTAATTTCAATTATAGCTATATTATCGCAGAAACCGGCACAACTATCAACCCAATTTGGAAATTTTTACGTATATGCATCATCTCCCAAAATTAATCTTTGAGTGCACTTAAGCAGCAAGAGCCAGGACTCCCTTTTCAAGGAAAGTGCTGATTTAAAGGAAATTTTGGGTAGCATAAAATAAAGGCGGTTGCCAAATTTCGGGCAACCGCCTTTATTTTACACGATATTTACTCGGATATATTAAAGTCAAAAATGTACTCTTGGAGGTTTTGGCTCCAATCATATGAATTTGCCTTCATGATTATCTGAAAGGGCTCTTCCTTAATGGCAGGGAATACTACAACGCCTTCTGTCGTTATCCCAGCGCGTATGCTTGATTGCAGTTCTGGATAGTCGGCCTTATAGTTAGGTGCGTATTTATATTGTGTATCATCTTGAATTAGGACCATATTAAAGCCATATAAACTGAATTCGCTGCTTCCGTTGTTTGTTACAGAAATATATGCTCTTGTTTCCTTTTCGGCAAGTTCAACGCTCTGAACTGTTACGGAATATCCATACTGCTCAATTGTATTATTGACTGCTGTGGCGGTAGCAATCGTTGGCCTGACGGCATCTTTGTATGATATTACTTCAAGTGTATCTGCTTGTATTTTAGGCGCAATAATCCGTCCTCCAACCATATTTTCGCCTTTAAACACATCAACGACCTTTCCGCTTATGCGGATATATTGTCCATCTTCAAGTGTTAACTCGGGCTCAGAATAGGCTACGACGGTATTTAAGTCAGTGTTATCTGGATCGGCCCACATTTGGAAATATACTCCGTCGCCATCATAATCAACGCCGCCGAAAATGACTCCAACAAGTTCAACAGTAGATCCAACGTAATCTGACGGATTCGAGTACATCCGTTTGATTTCGCTGTCGCTCAATGGCACAGACTCAGATGCGGTCGATGAAACGTCGTTATTGCCGAATATACTATTACACCCTGCTAAAGAAATAAGTAAAGTAATCAAAAATATTCCTGCCAAAAATTTGTTTCTCACCCTGTTCCCCTCCTCATTATTCGGCTTCTGCAGCATAATATCATTTACACCTGCTGAAGAAAGCCCTTTGCTTGCATGAAGCATCGTTTTTGCTATTAATTCTACAAAAAAGTTGTATTTATTACGAATTATATCATTTTCAATTAACGCAAACAAGTGCAAGATTTAGCGGTACTGCTGCCCTCTTAAGGGATGTACCAACTCCGCACTTTCGAAGCTGTATCTCTTAACACTTCGATAATGGAGAACTTTAAATGGGAACGGCTATATCGGTTTTTGCTGCTGCATTACCGCCGGATATCATATATAAAAATCAAAGTCAGAATAAAAGAACTCTTTTATATATCGAATATATATGATAAAATGAAAAAAACAGGAACAAGGGGTACCTATATGAGAAAAAAGATTTCCGCATTTCTGCTGACAATTGCGCTGCTAATGCTGCCGGGTTGTGATATATTAGGTATACAGCCGGGCACAACCGTTTCGTCAATTTCCGCCGCCGGCAGCGGTACAATGGAAGTGCATTTTATAGATGCAGGACAGGCCGACGCTATTTTTATAAAGCTGCCGGACGGGAAAATCATGCAGATTGACGCAGGGAAAAATAATACCGGAGACGAGATAACGGATTATATAAAATCGCAGGGCGTTGAAAAAGTAGATTATCTTATAGGCACTCACCCCCACGAGGACCACATAGGCGGGCTGGACAATGTTATAAAAGAGTTTGATATAGGGAAAATCTATATGCCGCGCGTTTCCTCATCTGAAACGCCGACGACGCAGACATATGAAGATGTTCTCACAGCCGTAAAAAATAAAGGGCTGGCAATAACGGCGCCGCATGCCGGCGATATAATAATAGAGGGTGAAAATTACACTGCAGAGGTGCTTTCCCCCAAGAGTGAAAATTATACCGACTTAAACGAATATTCGATAGTAGTAAAGCTTACATACGGCTCGGAGAAATTTTTGTTTATGGGCGATGCTGAGGCGATAAATGAGCGGGAAATAATAGACGCTGGCTATGACATTGACGCAGATGTGCTGAAGCTGGGACATCATGGCAGCAGTACGTCGTCTACAGCAGATTTCTTAAAAAAGGTATCGCCTGATTACGCCGTAATATCATGTGGCGCCGGCAACTCATACGGACACCCGCATGACGAAGTGCTGGAGCGCTGCAATAATTTAAAGATAAACATACTTCGTACCGATACCGACGGGACAGTAGTCATGAAGACCGACGGCGAAAGTATAGAGGTGTCAAAGCAAAAATAGCTTGCAATGCGTAGACATCGTAATTTTGTGAGCTTGAAAACACGGTTGACAAATACGTTAAACTGGCTGTAAATTGCCTGCTGCCGATGCGGAATCGGCGGCGATATAATAGGCAAAAGCGGCGCTTTTGCAGGCAGTATTTATTTTCTGCCGAATAAGCTGCAAATGTTACTGGCAAAACTATTAAGAACTTTGCATATGCAAGGGAAGAGACATCTGCTGGCGAAACAACACATGAAACGGTGAAAAATTCGCTTTTGCGATGCTGTAAAATATATGGTAAATGGGGATAAAGCTATGTCAGAAATATTTTCCCGCTTAGAAATGCTTATAGGGAAAGAATCGCTGAAAAAGCTCAATAGCAGCAAGGTGGCGATATTCGGCGTCGGCGGGGTAGGCGGTTATGTAGCAGAAGCGCTTATACGCTGCGGTGTTGGCAGCTTTATACTCCTTGACAATGATATGGTATCAGATTCCAACATAAACCGCCAAATAATAGCCGATATAACGACGGTTGGGAGATATAAAACAGAGGTAATGCGTGAGCGAATGCTTAAAATAAACAGCGCGGCAAAGATAGAGGAAATAAAAACATTTTATCTGCCTGGCGACGACCTTGGCTTTTTATCGGACTGTGATTATGTTGTCGACGCGATAGACACGGTATCGTCAAAAATAGAACTTGCGGTGTGGTGCGAGAAAGCGTCAATCCCGTTGATAAGCGCGATGGGCGCGGGAAACAAGCTTAACCCGGCGATGTTTGAAGCAGCGGATATATATGATACGTCTGTCTGCCCCCTTTGCAGGGTAATGCGGACAAATCTTAGAAAGCGAGGCGTAAAATCCCTCAAGGTGGTATATTCGAAAGAAAAGCCGATAAATCCCGTTTGCCATAACAATGCTGAAAACGATAAAGAGCGGGGTGTATCTCGTCGGCCGGTGCCGGGGAGCATACAAATGGCGCCTGCCGCCTGCGGCCTTATTATCGCATATGAGGCAGTAAAAGATATCATAAAACAGCAATAATGATAATTACAGGCAAAAATAACATTTTTAGGACTATAAAACCGCATAAATAAGTCTGTGATAATGATATTGGCGGTTTTTTCAGCAAAAATGTCTTATCATGCATCGCTTTGCATATATATATGAGGCCAAGATGAAAATGGCGGAGGCAAAATGTTTATAATTTAATTAACATCTGTATAAGAGAATAAAAATCCGCCGCCAAATGACGCCGGCTAAACTTATATTATGCATTGAATAAGCCCCAATATTGATAACAGAATATGATATTTGTGTAACAATAAATACAATTTTGTAATAAAGCATCGACTTCCTTGACACATGCCGATTAAACGTATAAAATAAAATTACCTTATTAAATGGAGATGTATGTTATTTGCAGAATACAGATAATTTATGCATGGGATGTATGAGGAATAAAAATCCGGAAGACAAGGTATGCCCATATTGCGGATATAATGAGGAGGTGCTCCAGCCAGAGCCTTTTTTGCCGGTGAGGACGGAGCTTAACGGGCGTTATGTTGTCGGTAAGGTACTCAGTTCAAACGGTGAAGGCATAACGTACTTAGGCTGGGATAAGGCATCAGACACCCCCGTAAGGATAAGGGAATATTTTCCGGACGGTATGGCTTCACGCAAAGACGGCATTTTAAGCGTATCCAGTGAATATGATTACAGCTTTAACGAGGGGCTTGTACAGTTTCTGGACCTGGCCCGCGGTCTTGCACGCATGCGTGAGCTGCCTGCGATAATATCGGTATACGACATATTTGAAGAAAACGGCACGGCATATTATGTAGCGGAAAATATAGATGGAATAACATATCGTGAATTTTTGCTGCGCAACGGCGGCACGATAAGCTGGAAACAGATAGCTCCGATGCTGATGCCGGTGCTTAACACACTGTCTTCACTGCATGCGGTAGGTATAATACACCGCGGCATATCGCCGGAAACGATGATGGTCGGCAGGGACGGCCGTATAAGGCTTATCGGCTTTTGTATAGAGCCGGTACGTACGGCGCGCACCGACTTTTCCGCACAGCTTTTTCCGGGCTATGCTGCAATAGAGCAGTACGGCTTTGACGATCAGCAGGGCACATGGACAGATGTCTATGCTTTTGCAGCGTGCATATATCGCACAATAGTGGGAAATCCGCCGCCGGAGGCGACCGCGCGCGTTACGGATGACAATATGACAGTGCCGGCGTCTGTGGTAAGCATAACTCCTTCAGGCGTTATTTCTGCACTGGCCGATGCACTTCAGATATTGCCAGAGGACAGGATACAGACAGCGGAGGCATTTAAAGAAGAGCTTTCTTTCAGCCGCGGCACGGCTTCAAGCGGCACGGCAGAATTCTCTAAAAAGTCTGTGACGGGAAAGATAGCTTCAAAGCAAAAGCAGAAGAAAAAGAAAAAGTCGTCGATGAAATATTGGCTTATTGGCCTGTTGACGACGATACTGTTACTGGCTGTAATAGCGGCAATACTTATACCAGTAATTTTGCCGGATGAAGAACCGCAGCCGCCAGTGTCGTCAGTGCCGTCGGCCCCATCTGTTATAATACCGAGCAACACGACTCCATCAGTGCCGGACGACAGCGTAGTGTCGGTACCGAACTTTGTAGGTCAGGCATACAGTGCACTGGTGAACAACGTAGAATATAAGGACATATTTGACTTTGTAATATCAGATACTAAGCAGTACAGCGATGAGTATGCAAAGGGCACCGTAATATCGCAGACGCCGAATAACGGGGAAAGCGTTCAGAAAGGCTCGACAATAACGCTGGTCATAAGCCTTGGCAGCGCAAAGGTAGAAATTCCGGATGTAATAGGCATGGGCAAGGAGCAAGCGGAGCTTGAGCTTTATAAAGCGGGCTTTTCGAATATAACGCTGCTTGAAATAAACGATTCGGCGCAGGCGCCGGCGTCTATAGTGGCGGTAGAAGCGCTTGAGCAGACGGTTTCATACACGGTAGGAGACGCGGTATACGCCGACCTTCCAATTTTCTTGACATATAATACGTACGAGCCGCCGGAGTCGAATGTTTCTTCACAGGGAAGCTTGACGTCCGGGATGAACGGAACAGGCGGCACGGGTTCTTCCAATTCATTAGGCGGAACATCTTCGGCTCCTGCATCGGCGTCATCGCGTTAGATGCGTGAACAACAAACGCGGTAAAAGCGAAAATACATTTTAAATAAAGCCAACTGATTGGCATATGCCAATCGGCTTGGTGAGATTAAATGTGTATGCTTATATATAATAGTATAAGCAAATGTAAGCGCTGAAAAACTAAAATGTTAACTTCAGCTACACAAAAATGAAAAGCAAGGATGTTGGTTATAGCAATATATAACAGCATGATAAATTAAATAATAGTTTTTATAATCTTTAAAATTTAATTTTTCTGACTCTGCCCAAAAATTGAGGCTTCTTTGCTTTCCATACAATAAAAATGTTATAAAGAGCAGGTTTTGAGTCTATTAAATCGAGAAGAGAGATAAAACCTCAAATGTGTTTTATCTCTCTTTTTTGATTACAAATTGCGTAAAAGCAAGAATAATCGCCGCCTGTATTTGAAACAATAAAATCAGCATAAATACAGGAGGGAAATAAGGATGGAATTTGTAAAAGCGTTTGTAATAGGCGGTCTAATATGCGTAGTAGGCCAGATTTTAATAGATAATACGAAGCTAACGCCGGCGAGGATATTAGTGCTGTTTGTAACAATGGGAGTAGTATTAACAGCTATTGGCGTGTATCAGCCGCTGGTGGATTTTGCCGGAGCTGGCGCTACTGTTCCGCTTACGGGATTTGGATATTCTATAGCGAAAGGAGTAGAAAAGGCCGTAAATGAATACGGCGTGCTTGGCGCGCTAACCGGCGGAATAACGGCCACAGCGGCGGGAATAACAGCGTCAATATTCTTTGGCTATATTATTGCCCTTATTGCAAAACCCGGAGATAAATCGTAACAGTACGCAGATGCAGTGACTGTTATAACTGATGCAAGTAAAGCATATAGCTGCGATTAAATCAAAATGGCAGCTGCTGAAATAAGCAGCTGCCATATAATGAATAAAACAAAGCAAAAAGTTTACGGCATTCCATTACTACATAAATAAAACGAAAATTAGACTATTTCACCATATGTTTCAGGGCCAATCATAGCGGCATTGCCCTCGTCGGTATCAACGTGCATAGCCAGGCTGAATTTATCACTAACCCTTATAACTACGTCGCCGAAAACGAGGGAACGGCTGCCGGAATCTACTTTTACATTTACTATCTGGCGATCCTTAACATTAAAATGCTCGGCATCGGCAGGAGTCATATGAATATGCCGCTTAGCGACTATAACTCCTTTGTCAATTTCGATTTCGCCGGCAGGGCCTATAATTTTGCAGCCGGGAGTGCCGTCAATATCTCCGGATTCTCTTACAACGCAGGGAATGCCGAGCGAACGTGCATCGGTAGCGGATATCTCGACCTGTGTGGCGCTTCTAACGGGACCCAATATGCTGACATTCTCCATTGAACGCTTAGGCCCGACTATTGTGACGCGTTCGCCGCTTGCAAACTGCCCCGGCTGTGAAAGCTCTTTACGGACAGTAAGCTCATAATCCTTTCCAAATAAAATATTCAAAGCTTCGCGGCTGACATGTACATGGCGCGCAGAAACTTCAATTAGTATACGTGATTCCATGGAATTCTCTCCTTATAAATTTTTCTGCGAAATTATTTTACACCCAAAGGTGAACAATTTCAATAACTGATGACAAAATATAATATAATATGATATAATAATATTAAAATCGACTAAAAACAACAAAAACCTGATGCATAAAAAGCATTAGCCGAAGCCATAATTATATTTTATGAGGGTAAACAACTGTTATACAGCGGTAAAAAGAGCATGGACACAGCAAATTTATTGTATAGGGGTAATATTATGAAATGTGGTAATTTGAATGAGCTAAGGCGGCTTTGTTCGGAGTGCAGGCTGTGTGAACTACACAACGGCAGGACAAATGTTGTATTTGGTACAGGTAATCCCCATGCAGAGATTATGTTTATAGGAGAAGGGCCCGGTGAGCAGGAAGATATAACAGGTGAACCGTTTGTCGGGCGTGCCGGCAGGCTTTTAGACAAATATTTTTATGCGATGGATATAGACAGGGCAGATATTTACATAGCAAATATGGTAAAATGCCGTCCGCCTCAGAATAGGGACCCGTCGCCTGAAGAGCAGGATATATGCTTACAGTACTTAAGAGAGCAGGTAAGGCTTATAAGGCCGAAAATGATAATCTGCCTTGGGAGAATAGCGGCTCAAAAGCTGATTTACCCGAACTTTAAGGTAACAAAGCAGCACGGAGAATGGACAGAAAAAAACGGCGTGCTGATGATGGGAACCTTTCATCCGGCGTCATTGCTTCGCAACCCCGCGCAGAAGCCGGCGGCGTTAGAGGATTTTATGAAAATACGCGATAAAATAGCTGAACTAAAAATAAAAGTAAAAGAATAATAGCTGGCCTGCCCTGTTCAGTAGAATTGGGGCAGGTCATTGTTTTGATATAAATTGTCTTTTTATGCAGGAAAGAAAATTTTTATAAATCCGGCTACCATACGCCATACGGCGAAAGGTCGCGGGCAAGACACTGCAAATGGGCTGCTGGGCAGCCTTAGGCTTATGACATATTCCCATCAAACACAGCAGGCAGATTTTGATAAAGCTGAAAGCAGCATTAAACCGAGACAATGCCATTGTCGGCCGGCTGATTTCCACTGCATCTAATGCTTCATAAGGATGTTTAGAGCAAATTCTGCCTGTGTTTGCAGAATATAAATATAATTTACGGCATTTGATATGAAAAGCTGGGATGGCAGAAATTATTTTGTATCAGCCTCGCTCTGTTCGTCAAGCGACATAGAAAAGCTCGGCAGAAACTCTTTTAAAAAGCAGTCGACCTCAGGCATATTGTATTCTTCCAGCGTGCGCCGAATAGTTTTGGCGGCGTCGCGGAATTCGTTGTTGCCCATTTTCTCCTCTTCAATACATTTTATAAGCGCCGACAGTTTATCCGCCGCCTTGATTATGCGCAGAATATTCTCATCGTCCTGCGCAAAGGCGTCGCGGTAGTCAGGCTGTATGTCCTGCGGAAGGTAGGATATAAGTCGGTCGGATGCGACGGCTTCGAGGCTTTTATAGGCAGTTTTTATTTCAGGATTATAATATTTTACCGGCGTGGGCAAATCTCCTGTTATAATCTCGCTGCAGTCGTGAAAGAGAGCCGCAACTGCAGCCTTGTTTTCATCGACATTACCGCCGAACCGGCGATTTTTTATTATACACAGCGCATGGGCTATAACAGCGGTGTCAAAGCTGTGCTCGCACAGATTTTCCTGCCGCAGATTTCGCATAAGCCCCCATCGATATATATGCTTCATACGCCACAGCATAGCGTAAAATTGATTTTTACTCATAGTTGGCTCCTTATTATTATTCGGCGAGTTTATTATAAAACACATATATTGATATGTAAATGGGCAAAAATTTACTTTATTATTTGTGGCAGTGCTGTTATAATGTAAATTATAAAAACGTAGGATGGGATATAAATGCAGATATTTCAAAGAAATGGAAGCGGGATAAAGCAGACAAATCAAAAGGAGCTTTATCTAATGGCGTTTGGGCTGTCGTTTATCGCCGCGTGTGCCCTGTTCATCCCCTTTATGATAAAGGACGGAGGCTACTTTTTATTTTACGGCGACTTCAACGTACAGCAGATACCATTTTATAAAATGTGCCATGACGCGGTGCGGTCGGGCAATATATTCTGGAACTGGAACACCGACCTTGGCGTAAACTTTATAAGCTCATATTCGTTTTACTTATTAGGCAGCCCGTTTTTCTGGCTGACCATACCATTCCCTAGCTGGATGGTTCCGTATTTGATGGGGCCGCTGCTCATACTCAAATTTTCATGTGCATCTTTAACGGCGTATATATATCTCAGGCGGTTTGTAAAGCCGCAGAGCGCTGTTATCGGCGGATTGCTTTATGCATTTTCGGGATTTTCAATATATAACATCTTCTTCAATCATTTCCACGAAGCGATAATTATTTTCCCCATACTTCTTTATACATTAGAGCTGTATATGGAGGAGAATAAAAAGGGAGTATTTGCGCTTGCGGTATTTGCCGCTGCATTTATGAATTATTTCTTCTTTGCCGGCATGGTAGTATTTGTAATGATATACTGGCTGCTGCGCATGCTTTCCGGCAAATGGAGCATAACAATGCCGCGGTTTGGGTGGCTGCTTTTTGAAGCGGTGATAGGCGTTGCACTTGCGGCGGTATTGCTGTTGCCGTCGGCGCTGACGGTGCTTGCCAATCCGCGTACCAGCAGCCAGCTGATAGGCTGGGACAATGTGCTATATGGCAAGAATCAGATATTCCTAAATGCTATAGAAGTGTTTTTCTTCCCGCCGGACTTGCCGGCGCGCCCGGTATTCTTTACGGGGTCGGACGTAAAGTGGTCATCGCTTGCGGCATGGCTCCCGGTATTCAGCATGACGGGCGCGATAGGCTTTATGTGCGCGAAGAAAGGTCACTGGCTCAAGCGAATAATAATAATACTCTTCTTTATGGCGCTTGTTCCGGGGCTTAACAGCTTATTCTATATGGCCAACTCGGCATATTATGCGCGTTGGTATTATATGCTGGTGCTCATGATAGTGCTTGCTACAGTAATCTCATTTGAAGACAAGGAAGTCAACTGGTGGCAGGGACTCAGGTGGACAGCGGGAATAACCGCAGCGTTTATATTAGTAATAGGCTTTTTACCGGCAAAGACGGACGGCAACGGCAAGGTCACGCAATGGGGACTTTACGACCATGAGTTTACTTCGCGCTTTTGGATAACATGCGCCATTGCTGTAATAAGCCTTATAATACTTGCGCTGCTTATTACCATGATGCGAAAGCCTAAAGAGGCGAAGAACTTCTTTAGGACGACGGTTTTTGTAGTAATGGCGGTGTCAGTAATATATTCGTCGTACTTTGTGGCGGGCGGCAAAACCCACTCAAACGACTCAGACGAGGTAATAAACAACTATATAAGGGGCGCAGATAAAATTACTCTGCCGGACAACGGCGTTATTCGCACCGACTTTTACAATTGTATGGACAATGCCGGCATGTTCCTTGAGCTGCCTACAATAAATGCTTTCCACTCGGTAGTGCCGGTGTCTATAATGAATTTCTATGAGTACGTGGGCGTAACCCGTGACGTTGCATCGCGCCCGGAATATGACGATGAAGCGCTGCGCAGCCTGCTTTCGGTAAAATGGATGTTTGATTATGCCGGCGACAGCAGCAACTTTGAGTCCGCCAGCGGTTCAACAAAGATGAAAGGCTATAATTATTATGCAACTCAGAATGATTTCAAAATATATGAAAATACTAACTTTATACCTTTCGGCTTTGCTTATGATACTTATGTAGACAAGTCGACGGCGGATTCTATAGATGAGAAGAATAGGGCGCATCTAATGCTCAAGGCGCTTATACTGGACAATGAGCAGATTTCACGTCATTCTGACATATTGACGAATATTACCGATACGCTTGTAGACGAGAGCGTAGATTCGACTCAGATGGCGGAGAACGGCAGCACGAGTGTAAAAAACCAATTAGATTTCAGTTATGACGCCTTAGTACAGGATGTTGCAGAGCGTAATCTTCAGTGTTCATCTTATTTTGCTTATGACAATCGCGGCTTTGACTGCACGATAAACCTCAGTTCAGAGCAGCTGGTATTTTTCAGCGTGCCTTATGAGGACGGCTGGAGTGCGACGGTAGACGGTCAAGCGGTGGACATAGAGCAGGTAAACGTAGGCTTTATGGCGGTAAGAGTAGGAGCCGGCGAGCATACGATACGCTTTAATTACATGACGCCGGGCCTTGGCTGGGGCGCCTTGATATCGCTTGGCGCAGCTGCAGCATTGATTATATATGTAATTCTTTGGAAAGTATATTCCAGGGACAATATGGAAGTATTTGAGCGTGAGCGCCGTGCGCAGGCAATAAAGGTGTTTGACGACGATGCCGGCAGCGGATTCAAAGTAAATCTGCCATATCAGAGCGACCAGACGAGCGGTGGACAATATAATGATGAGTACAGCGGCGCACCGCAGAATGAGCAGAGTTCTGGAAATAATAATACAGAAGCGGGACTTAATATGGATAACCAGCCGGCAGAAGAGGATACATCTGATATAGTAAACGGAGGGTTACTAGCTCCTAACGATGCTGATGTCGATAAAGAATCTCAGCTTTACGAAGATGGCATGGACGGCCTTTCCGATAAATCGGATGAGCCGGATGATGACGGCCCAAATACTGGCAGCGGCGAATAATAAAGCGGTTTAATTTTTAAACGGATGAGGTCGTTGAGACTGCATCTAAAGTAGGACGGGTGAAAGCTAATGGCTCCGGTTTTATATATTGTAGTACCCTGTTACAATGAGCAGGAGGTGCTGCCAGAAACAATCAAGCGCCTTAGCGCAAAGCTGCGTGAGATGATAGACGGCGATGTATGCAGCAGTGAGAGCCGCATGCTGTTTGTCGATGACGGGAGCAAGGACAGCACATGGGAAATAATAATGAAAGCCCATACTGAAAACGAGTATGTATGTGGGCTTAAGCTTTCGCATAACCGCGGGCATCAGAATGCGCTGTTAGCTGGGCTTATGTCGGCGAAAGAGCTTTGCGACTGTGCTGTTTCGATGGATGCAGATTTGCAGGACGATATAGGTGTGTTGGACGAGTTTGTGCAGAAATATATCGGCGGCTGCGATATAGTGTACGGCGTAAGAAGCAACCGAAAAAAGGACACATTTTTTAAACGGTTTACGGCTGAATGCTTTTATAAATTTATGAAGCTGCTTGGTGTTGAGATAGTAAATAATCATGCAGACTACCGATTAATGAGCAAGCGCACGCTTGAGACTCTCAGCGAGTACAGAGAGGTAAACCTGTTTTTGCGCGGCATAGTACCGCTCATGGGATTTAAAAGCGATATAGTATATTATGAGCGCGACAAGCGTTTTGCCGGTGAGTCAAAATATCCGCTTAAGAAGATGATATCCTTTGCCATTGACGGAATAACGTCGTTCAGCGTAAAGCCGCTTAAGCTGATATCGAATGTGGGGATAATAATATCGCTGCTCAGCATACTTGGCATACTTTACGCGCTTATATCGAAGATTATGGGCACGGCGGCGCCGGGCTGGACTGCGACGATTGCTTCAATATGGCTGGTGTGCGGCATTATCATGTTCTGCCTTGGCGTAATTGGGGAGTATATAGGAAAGATATACATTGAAGTGAAAGCGCGGCCGAAGTATACTGTAGAGGAATTTTTAAAAAAGTAATTATTATAATCTGATAAAAAGACGCCTTTATTGGTGTCTTTTTTATTGCAGTGTTAAAACCACTGGCTAAGCCAGTGGTTCATGAGAGCCTAAGGCGAAAAGATAGAAAGCAAAGGGAGAACATTCAGATGAGTCCAAACGATGTAAAGTCTATAACACACAAAGCGCCTGCATAAAAAATTGCAGTACAAGACTCCGGAACAGAAAGAAGAGGAATATGCCTTAAAACATGCGGATTTACAAGAATGAATAAATAGACTAAGGGGTTTATAAAGATTTGTTTTGACTTGTTTCATTTGTAAATTTCTATTTTTCTGATTTTGAGTTCAATTGGCAAAATGAGAAATGACTTTGAAAAACCGCTAAAATACTGGTTTTATAACAAAAGCACCGTTGTGTCCAAACCTCAAGGGTTCAGACTTCAATGGTGTCTTAATTCGACTCCGCTGTATGGACATGAATCTCTGTAAATTCTTTTGGTTATTAAAGACAAGATTAACGCCGCGGGTGATGGAGTAAAATAAAAAACTGAGCCCGGAACGCGAATTGCGTCCAGGCTCAGCCTGGTGGTGGAGACAGAGGGACTCGAACCCGCGACCTCTGCGATGTGAACGCAGCGCTCTAACCAGCTGAGCTATGCCTCCAAATTATTAACTTTATTTATTATAATACCAAATATTAAATTTTTCAATTGGTAAAATCATTAACATTGCTTTACATTTGTTTAAATTATTCAATGCTGAAATGGAATAATTAAGCTAAAATTTCAATATAGAAAAATTTGGGGCAAAATCATCCAAAAGAGAAAAAGATTGGTAGCGCCGTGAAAGCGCTGTGAGCGCGCTTTCAAGCCAACAGCCATACAAGCGTGGCTTTTTTAAAAAAAGGAGCCACAGCGGAATGAGCGCGTCATTTTTTACAAGAAGTCGCCGCAAGCGATATGCAGCTTGCGGCGACATGGCCCGCCCGAAGGGATGATGCCGCCTTGCTTCGCCCGGCGTCCTCCGTCCTTGCAGCACAGCTGCAGCGGACTTCGCAGCTAAAAACGTGCCACCGGCACGTTTTTTTAACGCCGCTCACCCTCTCAGGGTTCGAATCCCTCCGAACGAAAATACGTCCGTATGCGGCGCCTGTCTTCTGTAAGGGTGAGATAAAAAGAATTTCTAATATTTTTAAAAGGAATTTGAACTCTCGCGTATCCCGCAAAAAGTTGGTAGCGCAGCGGAGGCGTCATGCCCGCGTTTACAAGGGAATAGCCGCAGTCAGCGTGACTTTTTGCGGAAAAGGAGGAGCAAGGGAGCGGGCGGATGATTTTCTTTGAAAAAGAAAATCGGAGCAAAGCGTACTTTGCTCCGACGTGGCCCGCCCGAAGGGATTCGAACCCCCAACCTCTGGAATCGGAATCCATTGCGCTATCCAATTGCGCCACGGGCGGATATATGCGACTAAATTAATATACTGCCTGTATATGCGTTTTGTCAAGATTAATATGCCGTTGCCGCAAAAAATGCAAAAACCAAAATTTTATGGCTGAACCAACAACGGAGAAAAAACTGTACGGCAAAGAGCTGTCAGGATTTTTCCGCTCTTTTCTTTTTTACATTGCCAATATCCTCATATACGTCATAATGCTTTATATAATCATTCCACTCATCGTTGGAGACATGTGGATGCTCTTTTTTATATTTATCATATATAATAGTCTCTGCTTTATCGTACTTTTTAAATATATTCCTTTTGTCCCTAAAGCTTATGAGATAAATTATTATAATAGCCAAAATATATACTATTATAGGCAGCAGATGCTGTAGTACAAAACGTCCAGTGGCATTTTCCAAAGTAAGACGTCTATGCTCGGTCTCGCTCAGGAAAAAAATTAATGTAATTATACCAGCAGGCAGTGTAAATATCATTGTAAGCAGATATTTTTTAAATATCATAAGTATAAATGCAACTATCATAGCAGCGCTTACGGAAAACATCACAATCAGCGCTGAACGAAGCTGAACAATATCATAGTTATCCGGATAAAGCGCAGCATCTTCTATGCTTAAAAATACTTGGAAAATATAAGCTGCATTAACGAGTATAAGATAAATCGCGGCGATAAAATAGAAAACTTTGCAGATTTTCGTAGTATTACCGCCAAGGTGCGACCAGTTTTCATTGTCGCGGAATATGCGCTGTTCTTCTTCACGAACTATTTTTTCCATTAACGTTGGATTTCTGTATTTCATAAACGGCTCCTGTGTTTTTTGTTATACTTTTGCGGTGCATAAAACTTTCTGCCATGCATTAATCAAAGAGCATCAGCATATCTCAGTGCTATCTTTGATAATGCTGCAGACGGCATATTTATATTTTTTTATTATACTACCTAAAGCATAATGTTTCAACTTAAAGCTTTGTTAAACTGTGAATAAGACGCAAAATATATAATGTCTTGATACAAAAAATCTGCTGTGTTAAGATAAGCTTAAAAATTAAAACTGCGGGTGAGTAATTATGTTCAGGCCAATGCGGCGAAAAAATCAGCAGCTTTCTTTAGAGGATTGCAATGAAATATTGGCTAAAGCAACCTCCGGCGTACTGGCGCTGGAAGGAGACGACGGCTATCCTTACGCCGTTCCGCTCAGCTTTGTTTATCATGATAAAAAAATATTTTTCCACTCTGCAAAGGCGGGGCATAAGATAGACAGCATAAAGGCAAATAGTAAAGCATCGTTTTGCGTTATAGCAAAAGATGATGTAAGGCCGGATGAATATACGTCATATTTTAAAAGTGTAATTGCGTTTGGCAAAATAAGAATTTTAGAGGATGAGGCCGAAAAGCGGAAAGCCATTACTTTACTGGCGGCTAAATATAATCCGCAGGACAGCGAAGAGAAGAGAGAACGAGCAATAGAGATGGAGTATGCGCCATTATGTATGCTTGAGCTTGAAGTCGAACATTTAACGGGAAAACAGGCGAAAGAGCTTATAAATAAAGGAAAAGGATAAGACTTACAAAAGTGTCGTAATTAGTGAAAAGATAATCTGCTTGTTTTTGACTTGAGCAGAGAGCAAGCGCAGTCTTCAGCCGGCAGGAGATAAGAAACGGCATAAGACCTTTGCGGTAAAGCATGCTTAGTGCAGCCTCTCAAATTATTACAGAGCTTTCTGCAATTACGCTTATTGTTTACAAACGGCAAAATAGGGATACGTGAGCGGAAAAGTGTATAGCATGCTTGACGCGGCTGTGTACAGCACAAGACTTATTTGCATCTGATACTATGCGGTGCACTTATGAATATTATCTTGTTGATTTATATCAGCCTACAGCCAATGCAATTAGGGGTAAAATCGTATAAGGCTTATTAACTTTATGCAGCATGATAAAAAACAGTAATCGCTGTAATTTATTATAGGCATAGAGACGGTTATATGCGGCAGGCCTGTTTGACTTGACTTGAGCTTTACATGCGTTTACAATTATTAAAACAGGAGGCAGTAAAGCAATGGATATAACTGAGTTAAATTTGAGAGTAGCGTCGGCGACGGTTTATAAAGGCGTGATTAATGCGCCGGTGGTGCGCCAGATATGCGAATATGTAAGGCTTAAAGCGGCCGGTGCGGGTAAGGAAGAGATTGCAGCCGCTGCTGCTGCGGTTTTTTGCTCTGCATTAGAATTTGATAAAAGCAGCGATGTTTGCGGTGCATTTATCAGCGCGGCTGAAATGGATGAAAACCCTGCATCGAGGGCGATGGCCTTTGGCGAAAAGCTGCCGGAGGATATAAAATCCGCTGCGCTTTTTGATTTGGAAACACTTGTAGAGCTTATGCACCTACGCCCCGAAAAGTCTGATTTACCGGCTGGTGCGCCGGTATGGGCGTCGGAAGATAAAAATATATCGGCCGATGCGGAGTCGTTTTTTAATTATCTTAAAGGCTATTACGAGAAAAACGGATACGGTATTGTCTCCAGATACAGCGCCTTTAAATATGAGGGCGGCCTTGTTCCGGCGATAAACACCGACAAAATCCGGCTTGCCTCTTTAAAAAGCTACGATACCGAGCGCGCGGTAGTTAAAGAGAATACAGAGGCGTTTGTAAAAGGGCTTCCGGCGCAGAACGTGCTGCTTTACGGCGACCGGGGCACAGGCAAATCCGCCACCATACATGCGCTGCTTAATGAGTACAGCGGCCGGGGCCTTAGGATGATAGAGCTTGCCAAAAACAATTTAAGCGGATTGTCAAGCCTAATAGGAATTTTATCGAGATATCCCAACAGATTTATAATATATATTGACGACTTGTCGCTAAGCGGGGATGAGGCGGTGCTGAGCGACCTTAAGGCGGTGCTGGAGGGCTCGCTCGAAAAAAGGCCGGATAATATTCTGGTTTACGCCACCTCAAACCGCCGGCATCTGGTAAAGGAGAAGTCGACGTCTGAGCTTTCAAAAGAGACAAACGACGCCGATGCTCGCGAAGAAATGCTGTCGCTGTCGGACAGGTTTGGGCTGACGGTGACATTCTTTAACCCCAATCTTAAGGTATATCGTGAAATAGTGGCGTTTTTGGCAAAAGAGAACGGCATAAACATCGACGAGCAAGCGCTTTTTGCGGCAGCCGACAGGTTTGCCGTACGCAGAGGCGTACGCTCGCCGCGTACAGCGCAGCAGTTTATAGAATATGCCGCCGGCCGTATAAATCTTGGCCTTGATTTATAACGGCGGCCGTCTGCGCATATATTTCAAAAGCGATTTTTATATAGCTCTGTTTTTAGAGCATAGCAAAAAATATATACTATTTTAAATTGTGCGATGTGCCATATATCAGCCGGAGTTTGGCAAATATCCGGCAAGTAAATTTACGACCGGCGCTTTTATTCACGACGATAGGGATGCCTTTAAAGCAGATGAATTTAAAATAAGGGAGCGGATGAATTGAAAAAGATAATATCTATTCTTCTTGCGGCGCTTATGGCGGCGGGATTATTAACCTCTTGCGGCGATGGCGACGGCGGCGTGACGATAGAGGGCCGGGACGATTTTCCTGCAACAGTCGCCGGCGTAGAAATAAAGTCCGCACCGCAGAGGGTTATATGCCTTTCGCCGTCTATTACAGAGATTATATATGAACTGGGCTCTTATGCTCAGCTTTACGGCGTGTCTAATGACTGCGACTATCCAGAGGAAGCGGCGCAGAAAGAAAAGATGGGCACCGCCGCAAATCCTGAGACAGAAAAAATAATAAACGCGAGCCCCGACCTTGTGATAGTAAGCGGAAATTTAAACGACGAGCTAAATGAAAGCCTCAGGCTGCGCAATATACCCGTCATTTCAATAGAAGCGGCGCAGAATATCGACGGTCTTAAAGATGTCTATGTGGCGGTGGCTACTGCCTTTGCCGGAAAGACTACTGGGCAGATAAACGGCGAGACGACATATAATAATCTTATAAACAAGATAAAGAATGAAGCAAACGTAGCCGGGCAGACACTGAAAAAAGCAGTGTTTATTCCGTCTGACGGCATAATTGCATATAAGGGCTCGTTTATATCTGATATAATGACGCTTGCCGGGGCAGATAATCCGGCGGAAGCCGTGCCGGAAAGGAGCGATTGGGCGTCGTATGTGGCGTCTTTAAACCCCGACTATATTTTCTGCAGCGACGGCATAGCCCAGAGCATACTTGAAAATCCTGCGCTTGCAGAGACAACCGCAGTGAAGTCCGGCAATGTAAAGGGCATAAATTCGGCCCTTTTTGAGCGTCAGGGCGGGCGGATATATGAAGCGGCGATGGAGATGTACCGTGTAATGTACGGATCAATGGACAACGCTTCCGGCGCCGATACATCCGGAGAAGACTCTGCTGCTGGAGTATCCGAGACGTCATCAGTGGAATAATCCGGCTTAATTGCGCTTTTAAAGCTGAAACGGATTAAATGGGCGGCAGTCTGTGCATGCTGAATTTAAAGAAGAGCAGAAATTTATATCACACCGATGTTTAGGAGAGAATAAAATCTGATTTTAATCAATAGATGCAGCTGTAGCAGTTTTTATAGCGTTGTTTGTACGCTTTAAATCATATCTGCTGCTACAAAAAGCGGATATGGCGGAGGATAAGCTTAAATAGAAAAAATAACGGGAGCGCAAAGGCGCTCCCGCTTTGTATAAATGCCGCCGAGGAAAAATTATCTCCAGCATACTATTGCGAAGATTGGAACTAAACCGCAATAAGAATAATATGACGCTTTTAAAAATGACGCCTGCCGTCGGCAGATAAATAAGCTTGACGGATAATGCTTACAAATAAGCCCTATATTTTCTGACGATAATATAGGAAGCTTATCGCTTTCCGTGCATTTTCAAATGAGTAAAAGCACAAACTGCTTAACGATATAACGTCCGCTTATGACATGAGCATGCGCCGCCCGATAAAGACACTGAGCAATGCGGGGGAAAATATCGGTGATATATGCTCTGCTGCTTTTTGAGAGAGGCATAAGACGCTAAATGCCTTTTTCAGCTGCGCATCTGAATTTTTATCGGGAAAAAGCAATGCAAAGAGCAAGCTTTAATTTTCAGCGGCTTTTTTGTTGCTTTGGCTAAGCATGCGGTTAAGAAGCGTATCATATATCGGCTCAGATTTAAGCAGACCTGCAGTGACATAAGCCATAAGCGATATAAGCATCAGCGGCAGCAGATTTTCCGCGCTGCCCGTCATTTCGCATATCAGCAATATGCCCGTAATAGGCGAGCGCACCACAGCGGAGAAATAGCCCGCCATTCCCAGCATTATATAATTATCTGTTCCAAAGCCGAGGCCTAACATGTCAAACACATTGCCGGTGGCCGCACCACAGATGGCGCCTAATGTAAGCAGCGGCAGGAATATTCCGCCCGGCACGCCGGAGCAAAAGCTTAAAATTGAAAATACAAAGCGGGCGATAAGCAGTATAATAAGCGACGACAACGCTGTTTTGGCGCTGATAGATGCAATTATGTCATTGCCGCCGCCAAGCAGCATTGGGCAGATAAATCCTATAATTCCCGCCAAAACAAACGGTATGGCTGTTTTTATAAACTTTAATTGAATTTTATCATATATCCCCTGCATGAACGGTACGCATATCTGATACAGCTTGCCGAAAAGCCCCAAAACTATGCCGAGGATTACAACTATCCAGTAGTGCTTTAATTCAATAACGCTTATATCCTGAAAATTAAATACCGGCTGCTGCCCAAAGGCAAGACGCGACAAAAATGCCGCCGAAAAGCATGACGCCATTGAGGAAAGAAGCAGTTTAAGCGAAAATTTTTTGTGCAGCTCTTCTATTGCAAATATAACTCCGGCCAACGGTGCGTTAAAAGCGGCCGCAAGCCCGGCACTTGCACCGCAGGTTATCAGCAGCCTGCTTTCATCGTCGCTTGACTTGCCAATTTTAGATATTCCCTTGCCGGCCATTGCGCCGAGCTGAACCGACGGTCCCTCTCTTCCAAGCGCCAGCCCTGAGCCTATCGTAAGTATACCGCCTAAAAATTTAGCAAACAGTACACGCCACCACTTTTGCTCAAAATATCCGTACAGCTCGCCTTCAACCTGCGGAATGCCAGAGCCGGAAATAAACGGCTCCCATTTTAGCAACAGTGTGGTTAAAAGGGCAAATATCAGAAGAATTATAAACCATATTGGGATAAAAATAGGGTGCTTTTGTCCAAAAGACAGAGCCACATGAAGCAAATCGCTGCTTTTCATTAAAGCAGCACGAAAGAGTATGGCGCTCAGTCCGGCAAAAATTCCCACGGCTATTCCCTTTAATAAAGTGATATAATTAACATCTAAAGCTTTATCAAAGCTGTTTTTAATTTTTTCCTGCATAATATTTTGTCACCTCATAAGCTGACATATATAATTTTAAAAAATACACCTTGCAGATAATCAATATTAATTTGATTAAGCAGGCACAAAAGTAATTCTGAAAAACAAGGGGCAGCAAATGCTAAATCTAATTTTCACATTTTTAAGGATTAAGCAATAAAATATTAGATGTTTATAGTGGCAGTATTCGCATGATATTAAAAGTTGAGCTTGTCGTATTAGACGCAGCTCCGCCGTTTCTGCACAAAATCCGATATTTATTATAATGTCAGAGAGTATATGCGTCAAATAAATATTAAGCTTTTTTTATATGCGGCATGGGCGAGAGTAAAAAGATTATAAACACAACAATTTAAAGTATATATTTGTTGATAATACACTTTTGTTTTTGCTTATATATTAATTAATGATTGAATTTGCTGATAAATTGTATTATTATTAGGATATTGAAAATTTATAAATTAGGCATAAATGATAAAGGGCTGAATAAAATTGAAGAATAAGGGAATGAAAGCTCTGCTGCAGACAGAGCTTGTTCAGCAGATGATAAGATATGCTTTTGTTGGCGGCGCTGCGACGGTTGCGGACTGGGGCTGCCTTTTTCTGCTGCATGACACTTTGAAAATTCATGTGCTCATAGCGACTGCCGTAGCCTGCTTTGCGGGTATTTTAGTAAACTATTTTTTATCTAAGCGGTTTGTGTTTAGGCAGGAAATAGGCATAAAAAAGCGCTATGAATTTATAATGCATGCCATTATAGGCTTTATAGCGCTGGGCTTTAGCCTGCTGCTCATGTATATATTCAACATGCTTCTTGGAGTGCATTGGCTTATATCCAAAATAATAATAACGGCAATAGTGTTTGTGTGGAATTTTGCCGCCAGAAAAATGCTTTATGTGGTATTCGAGAAAAAGGGGGACAAATTTTGAAAAGGGTTGTTATAATAGGCGCCGGACCGGCTGGCCTTACCGCAGGGTACAAGCTTTTAAAAGAAGCTCCTGAGGAGTATGAGGTAACCATACTTGAGGGCAGCGGGGCAATCGGCGGAATATCGCAGACAATACGCACCGGCGGCAACAGGATGGACATAGGCGGCCACCGCTTTTTTACCAAAGATAAAGAGGTAATGGACTTTTGGAAAACGGTTATGCCGATACAGGGCAGCCCCTCTAAAGATAATATTATTTTAGGCAAGCAGCAGGAGCTTTGCGACGGCGGTCCCAACCCTGAAAAGGAAGACAGGGTTATGCTTATTAGGGACAGGGTCTCAAGAATTTATTATCTAAAATCTTTCTTTGACTATCCAGTCAGCATGAAATGGCAGACATTTAAAAATATGGGATTTTCCCGCACGGTAAAGGCGGGGTTCAGCTATCTTAAATCCTGCGTCGTCAAAAAGGATGAGACTTCCCTTGAGAATTTCTACATAAACCGTTTCGGCAAAACGCTTTACAGCATGTTCTTTGAAAAATATACCGAAAAGCTGTGGGGACGCCATCCCAGCGAGATATCCGCAGACTGGGGCGCACAGCGTGTTAAGGGGCTTTCTATAACAGCGGTTATAAGCGATATGTTTAAAAAAGCCTTTCATATAAAATCCAAAAAGGTGGAGACGTCGCTTATTGAGCGGTTTTATTATCCTAAGTACGGACCAGGCCAGCTTTGGGAGCAGACCGCCGCTGATTTTGAGAAAATGGGCGGACGCCTTCTCATGCATCACAATGTGGAGAAAATAAATGTCAAGGACGGCAAGGTGCTTTCTGTAGTATGCAGCACGGAAGATGGCGACAAGACGATAGAGGGTGACATATTTATATCATCTATGCCGGTAAAGGACCTTATTGCGGACATTGCCGGTGACGAAGCGCCGCAGGATATAAAAGCGATAGCTGCGGGGCTGCCGTACCGTGATTTTATAACGGCAGGACTGCTTGTCGACAGACTTAATCTTAAAAATACTACAAATATAAAAACACTCGGCAACATTGTGCCCGACTGCTGGATATATGTTCAGGAGCCGGATGTAAAAATGGGCCGTATACAGATATTCAACAACTGGTCGCCGTACATGGTTGAGGATCCGGAGCACACGGTGTGGATAGGTCTTGAGTATTTCTGCAACGAGGGCGATAATATGTGGAATATGTCGGATGAGGAATTTGTAAATTTTGCGTCCGGCGAGCTGGTTAAAATGGGTATAATAGATTCCGGCAGCGTAAAGGCGTCCCATAGAGAAAGGGTCAAAAAGGCGTATCCTGCTTATTTTGATACATATGCGGAAATGGACAAGGTAGTAGATTATCTCAACTCTGTGGACAATTTGTACTGCGTTGGGCGCAACGGCCAGCACAGATATAATAATATGGACCACTCCATGGCGACGGCGTTTAGGGCGGTTGAGCATATAATGGGTGTTGGCGGCGTAACGCGCGAGGATATATGGAAAGTCAACACTGACAAGGAATATCACGAGACGCAGGCGGAGGAAAATGCTGCTGCCGGCGGCGCAGCGTAAAACTTACGGGGGAAAGAAAAATGATAGACTTCAGATATGACACCCAGCTTTTAATTGACGGCGAAAATCTTGATGAGGACGCCATAAACGAATATTTTGTTAAAAATTTTGAGGGCGACTGTTTGCTGGCGGTAGGCGACGACACCTGCATAAAAATTCATTTTCATACCAATGAGCCGTGGAAAGTGCTGGAGTATTGCTCCACATTGGGTGAGATTTACGACATCGTGGTAGAGGATATGGATAGGCAGTCGAGAGGGCTTAGGGGGTAGAAAGGCCGGAGACGTCCAACAGGCATGCATATGCTATAATCATTGAGCAGTGCTTATTGCGCCGCAAAAAGACATCTCGGTTAAATATTGTGAGATAAAGCGGCGCGGCGTGATGTTTATAGGACGCATGCCGGTAAGCCGATTTAAGCTGCAAAATAATCGCAAAATGAAGAAGTGCGTGCGACAAAATGCTGCAGTCCTGTTCGGCGGATTTGCTGTAAGGCTGAGCAGAAGCTTACATATATTGCTCTATGTTGCGTCATGTTTCGCTCGCCGGATTGAGAAGTGATTTTGCTGCGGCCGCAGGGGTGCATATAAACATATAAAACTGTGAAGCGCAGATTGGTAAAAAGGTTAAAAGCCTATATTATACGCCTGTATTGCTTTTTTAGGCATGCGGGCGTATATTTTTTCTTGATTTATACGGCGTGATAAAATATAATAAAATGTGCGATAATAATGCTGTTAAGGCGGTATTTAATAAATAAAGGGAGGCTTACGCCTTGGATAAGAAAGAAATAATGGAATTGCTGGAAAAAGAGCCCAAGGACAACACTGAATATTCGGTCAGAAGAGAAAAACTGCTCAATGTGTATAAATCCGGCCGAATACCTTATGCGGCTAAGTTTGAGCGTACGCATACTCTCAAACAGGCGACGGAGCTTGAGGTGGGAGATAAAACGGCTATATGCGGTAGAGTGGTGTCTAAACGCAGTTTTGGCAAGTTCATGTTTATGAATATACAGGATGTAAACGCTAAGATGCAAATAAGTCTTTCGCTGGGCGATTTGGGCGAAGATGAGTATAAATTTGCAAAGAATAATATAGACGTTGCCGACTTTATAGGTGTCAGCGGCGAGATATATCTTACCAAAACAGGCGAGCTTACGGTAAAATGCTTCAGCGTAAAGCTCCTTTCAAAGGCGCTGCGTCCGCTGCCGGAAAAATGGCACGGCCTGGAGGATACCGATTTGCGCTACCGCCAGAGATATCTCGACCTTATAGTCAACGAAGAGGTTAGGGACGTTTTTATAAAGCGCTCTAAGATAATATCTTATATACGCAATTATCTTGAGGAGAACGGATTTGTAGAGGTGGAGACGCCGCAGCTTCAGTCGGTGGCTTCGGGGGCTGTAGCCCGTCCGTTTATAACAAAGCACAACACGCTGGACAAGGATTTTTATCTGAGAATAGCGCCGGAGCTGTATCTTAAGCAGGTGGTCGCCGGCGGCTTTGACAGGGTGTTTGAGATAGGCAAAAATTTCCGCAACGAGGGTATGGACGCCTCTCATCTGCAGGAGTTCACGATGCTTGAATGGTATGCCGCTTATTGGGACTTTGAGGATAATATAAAATTCTCCGAGGGACTTATAAAGGGGCTTGTACAGAGCGTAACGGGCGGCACTAAGATTAAGTTCGGCGATGATGAAATAGAGTTCGGCGGCGACTGGACGAGGATAGATTATACAAAAGCGATGAGCGACCTTTTAGGCGAGGATGTGTTGAGCTTTACCGAAACGGCGGAGCTTAAAAGTGCGATTGAGTCTAAAAATCTGCTGGAAAAGGCGGATTTAGACAAGTGCAAGTCGGTGCCGTCGCTTATAGACATGCTGTTTAAGCGCAGACTGCGTCCGTCAATAATACAGCCGACGGTGCTGTACAATTATCCTGCCTGTCTTATTCCGCTGGCCCGCAGGAATGATGAAAATTCCAATATTATCGACATGTTCCAGGTAGTTGTATCCGGCTGGGAGCTTATGAAAGCTTATTCAGAGCTGGTTGACCCCATCATACAGCGAGAGGCGTTTTATGAGCAGCTGCGCAATCGCAATGCCGGCGACGACGAGGCGATGGATATTGACGAGGCGTTTGTAACGGCTATGGAGCATGGCATGCCTCCCATGTCCGGCTTGGGAATGGGTATAGACCGTCTTGCGGCAATTATTTGCAATCAGCCGACACTGAGGGATGTTATACTCTTCCCGCTCGTTAAATAGCGGCGGTACAGCATATTTCCCGGAAAATAAAATGGACTGTCGGCCGATGCAGCGTAAGAATTTATGACTACGGCATATGATAACACTCAAGCAGCAAATGGAGAGAAAATTATGAGAGATTATGCAAAAGAGCTTAAAGACAGAGTAGAATTTATAAAGGGCATGCTGAAATCCAGCGGGTGCAGCGGCGTTGTATATGGCAACAGCGGCGGCAAGGACAGCGCGCTGGTAGGCATACTCTGCAAGAAAGCGACGGACAATGTGTTGGGCGTTATTATGCCCTGCCAGAGCAAGCAAAATTTTGGCTCAGATATGAGCGATGCGCTTAAGGTAGCCGAGAAGTTCTGCATAGAGACGGTAACGGTAGATATAAGCAACGTAAAATCTGAGATATGCGGTGCGATTGAAAAGGTCGGCAAAATAACCGATGCGGCCGGCGTAAACATAGCACCGCGGCTGAGGATGACGACGCTGTATGCAATAGCGCAGTCGCGCGGCGCGCTTGTGGCGGGTACCGGTAACCGCAGCGAAGGATATATGGGCTATTTTACTAAATGGGGCGACGGCGCTTATGACTTTAATCCCATTGCGGATTTAACGGTTACGGAAATATATGAGTTTCTGCGCTTTTTAGACGCGCCGAGTGAAATCATTGAAAAAGCGCCATCTGCCGGACTTTACGACGGTCAGACGGATGAGCAGGATATGGGCATATCATATGCGGCTATAGACAAATATATTTTAACGGGCGAAGGAAAGCCTGAGGAAATAGAGAAAATTGAGGCGGCGCATAAACGGAGTCTGCACAAGCTTAATCCGTCGGCAAAATACGGCGGATAAATGCCAGCAATGACGATGCGCCTCGGACGCCTTAAGCAGGCGTCCGTTTTTGTTTGCTTTAATGGCAAAACTTCGCATCGGCCACCGGCAGAGCAAAACGGCCGGCCTGCAGAAGAAAAGCAATGACTGCGGACATGCTGAGCGCCGCTGAACTCTCTTGTGCCTGGCTGGTGCGCTGAAATCTAATAAGAAAACTAATAATATAAATTTGCAAAATATTAAGCAATATAGCATTGGAGCTTTACCGCTGCTTGTGCGGCGGATGCATAAGTGGTATTTGCAAAAGTGCTTGGGCAAAAGTTTAGAGCGCAGACTATTACAGCGGCAGTTTTTCTACCTTTTACTCAGGGCCAATATATTTATACGCGTTTTAAAAGCTACTTCATTTCAGAAAATTTTGGATGCACAAAATGACAAATTTAAGATAATAAATATCAGATATTTAAACTGAATTTTTTGTTCTTTGACGTGTAAGCTCTTACATGTTAAAATTGCCGTAATTACGCCTTTAAACCACCTTATTTTTGACATAATAATTACAAGTAAATGCGTTGCTTTTTGACATAAAAGATGCTATTATTAAAATAATTTATTTAGAAGGCTGTGATGTTAGTATTGGCAAAAAAGCTCACATTGTATGGTTTTAACAACCTCACTAAAACATTAAGTTTTAATATATATGATATATGCTACGCGAAAAGCGAGCGAGAACAGAGAGATTATATATCATATATAGACGAGCAATACAATTCGGAGCGACTTACCAACATCCTGTGCAAGGTAACTGAGATTATCGGCGCAAGTGTGCTCAATATATCAAAGCAGGATTATGAGCCGCAGGGCGCTTCAGTAACGGTGCTTATAAAGGACCAGACTCGTCCTATAGCGCAAAAGCACGCGACGGACGAACCGGAAACAATAGTCGCACATCTTGACAAAAGCCATGTTACGGTGCACACTTTTCCGGAATATCATCCCGACAACGCGATAGCCACTTTCCGCGTTGATATAGACGTGTCCACCTGCGGCACCATATCTCCGCTTAACGCGCTGGACTATCTTATCGGCAGCTTTGACTCGGATATTATCACTATAGATTACAGGGTGCGCGGCTTTACGCGTTCGCTCGACGGCAAAAAGCTGTTTATGGACCACGATATACGCTCCATTCAGGACTATATTGCCGACAAGACGCTGACTAAATACGACGCCATAGATGTAAACGTATATCAGTCGAACATATTCCACACAAAAATGCTGATAAAGGAAATAGAGCTTCAGAACTATTTGTTTAACAAGGACATATACGAGGTGCCGCCTAAGCGCCGATTGGAGATAACCGACAGCTTAAGGCGCGAGATGATAGAGATATTCAGCGGAATGAATATATATGACACCGACTTTGGAGGCGTGGAATGAGCCGCCTCAGTCAGAGCAGCGCGCCCATTTATGAAGCGCTGAAGAAGTACAGGGCGGACAGGGTAGTCCCGTTTGATGTGCCGGGTCATAAGGGCGGCAAGGGAACGCCGGAGCTTACGAAGTTTTTGGGTCAGGACTGCCTCAAGGCAGATGTTAACTCAATGAAGCCGCTGGACAATTTAACGCATCCGGTATCCGTTATAAAGGATGCGGAAAGCCTTGCAGCCGATGCTTTCGGCGCCGCGCAGGCATTTTTTATGGTGGGCGGAACAACATCGGCGGTGCAGGCGATGATATTTGCAGCCGTCGGTGAAGGCGATAAGATTATAATGCCGCGCAATGTGCACCGCAGCGCCATAAACGCGCTGGTTATAAACGGCGCGGTGCCGGTATATGTAAATCCTGGGTCAGATAAACGGCTGGGCATACCGCTCGGCATGTCGCCGGACGACGTTAAGGCGGCGATTGAGCAGAACAGGGACGCAAAGGCGGTTTTTATAAATAATCCCACATATTACGGCATATGCTCGGACATTGCGGGCATAACAAAAATGGCGCATGAAGCGGGAATGCTGGTGCTGGCGGATGAGGCGCACGGCACGCATTTCTATTTTGGCGAGGGATTTCCCATGCCTGCAATGGCAGCGGGCGCTGACTTAGCCGCTATAAGCATGCATAAAACGGGCGGCTCGCTGACGCAGAGCTCGATACTGCTGTCGGGCGGCAGCCTGGATGCGGGGTATCTGCGTCAGGTGATAAATTTAACGCAGACGACGAGCGCGTCATATTTGCTGCTGTCATCTCTTGACCTTGCCAGGAAAAACTTGGCGCTTAACGGCGATGGAATATTCCGCCGCACGGCTGAGTTGGCCGAATATGCACGGGAGGAAATAAATGCTCTGGGCGGCTATTACGCTTTCAGCAAAGAGCTTATAAATTGCAAATCGGTTTATGATTTTGACATTACCAAGCTTTCGGTGCACACCCGCGATATCGGTCTCGCCGGCATTGAGGTGTACGATTTGCTGCGCGATGAATACGGCATACAAATAGAGTTCGGCGACATAGGCAACATACTTGCCATAATATCTGCCGGCGACCGCAATCTTGATATAGAGCGGCTGGTGGGCGCTCTGTCGGAAATAAAACGGTTGTACACACGCGATAAGGCGGGAATGTTTGACCATGAATATATTAATCCCACGGTTATAATGCCGCCTAAAAAGGCTTTTTACAGCAAAAAGACAATGCTGCCCATAGATAAAACTGTCGGAAGAATATGCGGCGAGTTTGTCATGTGCTATCCGCCGGGAATACCTATTTTAGCGCCGGGCGAGATGATAACGCAGGAGACGCTGGAATATATAAAATATGCCAAGGCAAAGGGCTGCCTTATGACGGGTCCGCAGGATATGGAAATAGAGCGCCTTAACGTAGTTGAGGAGTAACTGATATCTGCATGCGCGGCCGATGTATTAAGCTTGTTTTACGGCGTGTAAATCCCGCAGAAATATCCGCCATGCGTTTTTTCAGCGGCGCTTAAGCCGATGCTTGTGACAGAAGTGTGCGGCGCGCGGGAGAACGCCGCCTTTTAGCTTGCGACAACACCCTTTACTTTATGGCATTATATTAGGAGTTATATTGGTCATATCTCAGCGCATGAAGCTGGGCCGCCGGCTGGTGATATAATAAAACCGCTGCGCTGAAAAAGCGGCGCGCCAGAAGCGGTATATTCGGTATCCGCCGTTTACGGCGGTGAGGCATAGAGGAGATGTTTTTATGGAGCTTTGGTTTACCGAGGACCATACAAAAGACGTAAAGTTTTCCATACGCGTAGATAAGCAGCTTTATACCGGAGAGAGTAAATTTCAGAAAATAGAGGTGCTGAGCACACCGGAATTTGGCCGCGTACTGGTTCTGGACGGCTTTATAATGCTTACTGAAAAGGACGAATACATCTATCATGAAATGATGGTTCATGTTCCAATGGCGGTTAATCCCGACATAAAAAACGTGCTGGTAATAGGAGCCGGTGACGGCGGAACCATACGCGAGCTTGTGCGATATAAATCCATTGAGAAGATTGACATGGTGGAGATAGACGAGCAGGTGGTGCGCGTGTGCAAAAGCTATCTGCCATTTACGGCCGGCAAGCTTGGCGACGACCGCGTTAACATCAAGTATGAAGATGGGCTTAAGTTTGTACGTACAAAGTCTGACGAATACGACCTTATTATTGTCGACTCTACCGACCCGTTTGGGCCGGGCGAGGGGCTGTTTACAAAGGAGTTTTACGGCAACTGCTACAAGGCGCTTAAAGACAATGGCATACTTGTAAACCAGCATGAGAGTGTGTATTACGACTCATACCAGGATGAGGTGAAAAAGACGCACGCGCGGATAAAGGCGCATTTTCCTGTGTGCACGGTCTATCAGGCGCACATACCGACATATCCTTCCGGGCACTGGCTGTTCGGCTTTGCATCAAAAGGAATACACCCGACCGAGCGGCTTGACGATGAGCGTTGGAACAGTCTTGGCATAATTACGAGATATTATAACACCGATTTACATCGCGGCAGCTTCATGCTGCCCAACAATGTGAGGAGGCTGATATTCAATTGAACAGCAATATTCATACATTCATAGGCTGCGACGCGTCGTTTGACGAGAGCGGGATAGTGATATTCGGCGCACCCTACGACAGCACGACTTCATACAGGCCGGGCGCGCGGTTCGGCCCGCCCAGCATAAGGAACGAGAGCTTCGGTATAGAGACATACAGCCCGTATATTGACAGAGACATTGCGGATTACAAAATATTTGACGCTGGCGACATAGAGTTGCCGTTTGGCGCGCCGGAACCGGCGCTTGACATGATAGAGAACTTTGCCGCGCAGATTACAGCGGCCAAAAAGCTGCCCGTCATGATGGGCGGCGAGCACTTGGTAACGCTGGGCGCCGTCCGCGCCGCTGCAAAGGCGTATGATGGGCTGCATATTATTCAGTTTGACGCTCATGCTGATTTAAGAGACGATTATCTCGGCGCATCTCTTTCGCATGCAACGGTAATGCGCCGCTGCGGCGACATCATCGGGTACGGAAATATACACCAGTTCGGCATAAGAAGCGGCGACCGCGAGGAGTTCCGATTTGCTGAGCAGAACACCGACATGCATAAATTCAGCCTTGATGATATAAACGGCGTTAAGGAAAAAATAGGCGATGCTCCTGTATACATAACCATAGACCTCGACGTGCTCGACCCGGCATATTTCCCGGGCACCGGCACGCCGGAAGCCGGCGGCGTTGATTTTTGTACGCTTATTTCAGCGCTTGACACTGTGTGCGGACTTAATGTGGTCGGGGCGGACATGACAGAGCTGTCGCCCATGTACGATTTGAGCGGTGCCTCCACGGCGCTTGCCTGCAAGCTTATGCGAGAACTGCTGCTCAGGCTTGTAAAATAATTAGCAGCATGATTTTTAAAGTTGGCTGCAGATGCGCGGCAAAAGCTAAAATTTTTTGGCGCGGTGGTATGAGAAGCATAAAGCGGGCGGATATTTATGCTGCCGGCAGGAATTTAGCACTTTGTAAGACCTGCGCAGCCAAATTTACTCCTGCATACCGCCATGCCGCGGTGTAAAATCCAATTAAATTGCAGGAAGATTAAAATCCAACTTTATTTAAGCACGGATATCGCAACCGATAAGCCGCGTTTGTAGATATTCATAGAAGCGTAGATATATTTATTGACTAAAATAATGTGACAAAATATTGTTTTAAACCAAATTTATTTGAGGAGTGATATATATGGGAAGAGCGCTGATAATAGGCGCCGGCGGCGTAGCCGGTGTGGCGGCACACAAATGCTGCCAGAACAGTGACATATTCAGCGAGATAATGATAGCCAGCCGCACAAAATCCAAGTGCGACGCGCTTAAAGCGCAGCTTGACGGCGGCAAAACCAAGGTTGAAACGGCGCAGGTGGATGCTGACAATGTAAGCGAGCTTGTCACGCTCATAAACAGCTATAAGCCGGATATAGTAATAAATCTTGCGCTGCCGTATCAGGACTTAACGATTATGGACGCCTGCCTTGCCTGCGGCGTGCATTATCTTGACACCGCTAATTACGAGCCGCCCGAGACGGCGAAGTTTGAATATAAATGGCAGTGGGATTATCGTAAAAAATTTGAGAAAAAGGGAATATGCGCGCTGTTGGGATGCGGCTTTGACCCGGGAGTTACAGGCGTGTTCTCAGCGTTTGCGCAAAAGCACTATTTTGATGAGATAAGCACCATAGATATACTTGACGCCAATGCCGGCGACCACGGCTACCCGTTTGCTACCAATTTTAATCCGGAAATAAACATACGCGAGGTTTCGGCGCCCGGCAGCTATTATGAGAACGGAAGATTTATCGAAACTCCGCCCATGGCCATTAAAAAGGTGTATGATTTCCCGCAGATTGGCGAAAGAGACATGTATCTTCTCCACCACGAAGAGATGGAGTCGCTGGCCCTTAATATAAAGGGAGTTAAGCGCATACGCTTCTTCATGACATTTTCAGAGCAATATCTTACGCATCTGCGTGTGCTTCAGAATGTCGGCATGACGTCTATTGAGCCGATAGATTATGAGGGCATGAAGATTGTACCGCTTCAGTTTTTGAAGGCTGTACTGCCCGACCCGGCCTCCCTCGGCCCCCGCACAAAGGGCAAGACGAACATAGGCTGCATATTTACCGGCACCAAGGACGGCAAAGAGGTCCACTACTATGTATATAATGTCTGCGACCATGAGCAGTGCTACAAAGAGGTCGGCTCGCAGGCGGTGTCGTATACAACCGGCGTACCGGCTATGATAGGTGCAAAACTCATTATGACGGGCAAATGGGGCAAACCGGGCGTATATAATGTTGAGGAGTTCGACCCCGACCCGTTTATGGATGAGCTTAACAAAAACGGGCTGCCGTATCATGAGGACTTCGAGCCGAAGTTGGTGGACTAGCTGCTTAAAATCTATTCTGCCTTAATAGATAGGTGCGGCTGCATGCCTGTGTCAGTGGATAAATTTTAGAAAGAGTGTAATTGTCAGCGCGTATGCGGGCCGACGGCGTGCTGCACGAACGGCTGATTTTTGCACAGGATTAAATATAAGCGCTGATGTAAACAAATTTGCTCTGGTGGAAGGAATTGTCAAGGCTTTTATCAAAAAATCTGTAAAAATCTGTAAAAATCGGTTTAGGCAGCGGCGGAGAAGAATTTATTAAGAGATATTCCAAACGTGGCCGGCTCGCCGATTATACCGCCAGATGTTTTTGCATAAAGGCTGCGTATCAGCATTGCGGAGATGTGTTTTTGCCGGCAGCTTGTTTTCCTTTCGCAGGAGCTGCTGAAAACACCCGGACGCCCGCTTAGAGACGAATTTTATAAATATTTGTACTGTCCGCAGGCTGCGCGCAGATATATCTGCATAAGAGCTTTGCCACTAATATGATGCAAGCATGCGGCTGTCTGCATAGTAAGAAGACTAATTTCTATAAAGCATTTCAAAGAAATGTTTGAGCTGTCCATAGGCTGCGCCGGTAGGTATCTTTTAAGAAAAATTCCTAATTAATACATGCATCGGGAAGCTTTGCGCCGGATGATTTTTTTGGAATAGTTTTGGAGAGTTAAGATGTTAAATTTCGATATAAATTCGCTGCCTACGCCTTGTTATGTAATTGACAAGGCAAAGCTTGAAAATAATTTAAGGCTGTTAAAATCCATACAGGACCAAACCGGCTGCAAAATTTTGCTTGCGCAGAAGGCCTTTTCAATGTACAGCCTATACCCGTTTATCGGGCAGTACCTTGCAGGTACGACGGCCAGTTCGCTGCATGAGGCGAGGCTTGGTCATGAGGAAATGGGCGGCGAAACGCATATTTTCAGCGTGGCTTACAGGGAAGACGAGTTTGAAGATATACTCGCATACTGCGACCATATTGTGTTTAACTCATTTTCGCAGTGGGAAAAATACCGTGCCGCCGTCAAGCTGTGCGGAAGAGAAATCGAGTGCGGGATACGTGTAAACCCGGAGTATTCGGAGCAAAAGCATGCTATATACGACCCCTGCGCACCCGGCTCGCGGCTCGGCGTGACGGCGTCGAATTTTGAGCCGGAGAGCCTCTGCGGAATAGGCGGCCTGCACTTCCACACGCTGTGCGAGCAGGGCGCCGACGCCTTAAAGCATACGGCCCTGGCTTTTGAGGAGAAATTCGGGAAATACCTATATGATATGAAGTGGGTAAATTTCGGCGGCGGACATCACATAACAAAGCCGGGCTATGATGTTGACACGCTGATAGGCGTAATAAATCACTTTAAAGAAAAATACGGCGTAGACGTATATCTTGAACCAGGCGAGGCGGTGGTTTTAGACGCTGGATATTTAGTAGCGCAGGTGCTGGATGTTGTGCATAACGGCATAGATACGGCTATACTCGACACCTCTGCCGCTTGCCACATGCCGGATGTGCTGGAGATGCCATATCGTCCGCCGGTGCTTGGCGGGCAGGACGCCGGCAAGACGCCGTACACATACCGTTTGGCCGGACCCACATGTCTTGCAGGAGATGTTATAGGCGATTATTCATTTAATGCTCCGCTAAGCCCGGGCGACAGGGTGGTATTTTGCGATATGGCGCTTTATACGATGGTGAAAAATAATACCTTTAACGGCATAAATCTGCCGAGTATACTTGTCGCCGAGCCTGACGGCAGCATAAAGACTATAAAATCTTTCGGCTATGAGGATTTTAAGCGCAGACTGTGATTTTAATTTACAAATTCATTTTGATTAAAATCAACTTGCTGTAGTAAATGGATTGTAAAAGCAGCAACGTCATAAAAATTGTTATAGGGGACGGTTACACCGTCCCCTATAGATTTTTTGTAAATATCCACCAGTTGAGATGGGATAAGAAAAAACTTATTTCTTGTACGCCGGCAGACGGCAGCTGCTGTAAGGCATATGGACATTTTCGGCTGCAGTCATTATTTAAAATCAGCACAGCGATTAGAGCTTTCGTCATCCAAGCCTTGACATAACCGTTTAAGCAGCAATTTTAAAAATATATTTTGTGAGGAAGATTTTTGCAGCAAGGCGGATTTAAAGCAAACTCGGCAGCGGATTATAGATATTTATTATATAAAGCGCCAGCGATATTATAAACACGGCCGCCGTGAGCAGCATAAATAAAATGCATAATTTTTCTCTGCCCGAGACCTTTTTTACTTTTTTCTTCTTAATATTCGCGCAGCTTGAAAACAAAAAATTGATAAAGGCGTTTTTCGTTTCACCGGGGAAAGAATCTTTGCTGACTAAAAGATAAAGACTGTATTTCATACGCAGCAAAAACAGCTGTTTAGTTTCATAAACAGCGGATACAGAACCGTAATCATATTCAACAGGTGAACGGTTACCTCTGGAAGCAGATATTTTATCAGAAAAGCAGATTTTCTCCTTTGCAGAGGAGTCTGTACCAACAGAAAGCATATAGCGCTTATAATTCTTATTTACTGAGTATTTTGTGAAAGCAAAATAAAATACTGAAAAGGCAAACGGAAGCGCTTCCTGCATTGCGAGGGATGAATACTTCCCTTCGAATAACTGAACTATAAAATAAAGCACAGACAGTGCAAATATTATTATAAAAAATATTAATGGAATAGAATATGAGACTGAAGAAAAGTCGTAAAATATCTCTTTTGTCATAGTAAACTCAGAGCAGAATATCGGACGGGAATTGAAAACTTTAGTCCGGCCGTCACTCTTATTTACATTTTTAGGCTCAGCACACATATTGTAATTTACCCTCCCTGCCTATATTAAAGCAAAGTTTCCATTACTATAGCATAAAAAGAACGGTTTTGCAATAAAGTGCAAAGCCTCAGATGGCAATATTAAAAATTACAGCTTTTGATTTTATATTGACTGGAGTAACGTCACAAATGCTTATGATTATACACACGTGTAATAAATTGTGCGGGGAAAATTGCATATATATTAAATTAGAACAAACTCGGCAGTGGATAAACAGTATTTATTACCGAAAGCAGTATGGACAATAAAAATATAATAGCCGTAATTATTGTAAGTATAAGACATATTCGCTTTTTGCCGCTTATTTTAACAACATGCTTCTTTTTTATATCATCGCACTTGGAAAGGATAAACTTTATAAATTCCTTTTCTTTGCCTTGCGGCAGAGACGATTTGTCTACCAAAATATACTGCTTATTTTTCATATGCAGCAGAAATAACCTGATAGTCTCATAAAACTTATTTATATCGCTGTAATTATATTCAGCAGGAGTACTATCGTCATATATAACGGTAATCATGCTGGAAAAGTATACTCTGTAAATTTGAGCAATTCCTCCAGCGGCAAGCACGGCCTGCTGGTACTTTGCCTTTATAGCAAAACCGGAAAATATATAGCGCATTATAAATACAAACAGTATAACGCCAGAATATGTTGTTATAGAGGAATAGTTCCCCTCAAATATATGTGAGAGATAGCAAAGCAGCGATAAGATAAAGAAGAGTATATAAAATATCGAAATGCGGACATAAGAAACAGAAGAAAAATTATAAAACTCATGCTGTCCCATGCCAAATTCCGAATAATACCACGAGCTTAGCCTGTATCTGTCAAACATAGCATTGTCGGTATAATTGTTTTTTTCTCCGGTGTACACTTTAACATCAGCTCCATTATAATAAGGCCGCGAGACATTATATAAGCAGTATAACATAAAAAGGATGCGTTCTGCAAACACAGAACGCATCCTCAAGTTACAGTTTATATCAACAATTACACAACACCCTGTGCGAGCATAGCATTTGCAACCTTTTCAAAGCCAGCTATGTTGGCGCCTATAACATAGTTGCCCTCATAGCCATAACGCTGAGCCGCAGAGTAAGCATTATTGTGTATGCCTATCATTATGTTGTGAAGCTTCTCATCAACCTCGTCGAAAGTCCAAGAAAGACGCATAGAGTTCTGTGACATCTCAAGCGCTGATGTAGCAACACCGCCGGCGTTGGCAGCCTTGCCTGGGCCAAACATAATGCCTGCATCAATAAGAGCTTCAGTAGCTTCAAGCGTCGTCGGCATGTTGGCGCCCTCTGCAACTATCTTGCAGCCGTTGGCTATAAGCAGCTTGGCGTCGTCTATGTTAAGCTCGTTCTGAGTGGCGCAGGGCAGCGCAATGTCGCACTTAATGCTCCATATTCCTTTGCCCTCATGGTACTCAGCATTAGGACGATAGTTGAGATATTCCTTAATACGGCCGCGGTTGACTTCCTTAATCTCCTTAACCGCTTTAAGGTCTATGCCGTCTTTATCGTAGATGTAACCGTTCGAGTCGCTGAGAGCAACAACGTTAGCACCGAGCTGCTGAGCTTTCTCTGTTGCATATATTGCAACGTTGCCGGAGCCGGAAACAACAACGCATTTGCCGTTAAAGCTGTCGCCCTTTGTTTTAAGCATCTCGTTTACAAAATATACAAGGCCATAGCCTGTAGCCTCTGTACGCGCTAAAGAACCGCCGTATGTAAGGCCCTTGCCGGTGAGCACACCTTCATATTTGCCGGTAATTCTCTTGTACTGGCCGTAAAGATAACCAATCTCACGTCCGCCAACGCCTATATCGCCGGCCGGAACGTCAACGTCTGCGCCGATGTGCTTGCAAAGCTCTGTCATAAAGCTCTGACAGAAGCGCATTACTTCATTGTCCGACTTGCCTTTTGGGTCAAAGTCAGAGCCGCCCTTGCCGCCACCTATCGGCAGGCCGGTGAGAGAGTTTTTAAATATCTGTTCAAATCCGAGGAATTTGATTATGCTGAGGTTAACCGACGGGTGGAAACGGAGACCGCCCTTATACGGGCCGATGGCGCTGTTAAACTGCACCCTAAAGCCGCGGTTGACCTGTACGTTGCCTTTGTCGTCTATCCACGGCACGCGGAACATGATGACGCGCTCTGGCTCAATAAGTCTCTCAAGCAGAGAAACTTTCTCATATTCCGGATTTTTCTCTATAACCGGCTTTAATGAGTTGAGCACCTCTGTCGCGGCCTGTTTAAACTCAGGCTCATTTGCATTTTTGCTGTAAAGTCTGTCTAAGACCGATTCTACATATGACATTTTGCTCGCTCCTTTAAAAAATATCAACATCCGGCCGGCGACAATATATATCCAAGCCGGCTTAGACATATAATAATATAGCATTTTTATGCTTTTTTTTCAATAAAAAATTATTAAAAAATCAGCATAATGGCGTGCTTTTTTGAGATTTATAATCTCTAAACAACATGCTAAACGACAATTAAAAAATTTTTATATGAATAGCATATAAGAAAGGCAAAAATTTTAAAATAAAGCTATATAAATATTGCCTTGCAGATTAATTTGTGTTAACATCTGCTTTGAGCAATTTTAAAGTTTGGAGAGCAATATGGCGACAATACTTCTTATAGTGATTTATATAGATTTTATCGGCCTCGGCATACCCGATTCGCTGTTCGGCGCCGCATGGCCGGCAATCTATACTGAATTTGAGCTGCCTATATCCTATGGGAGCTTTGTAACTGTAATAATTTACGGCGGAACGGTCGTATCAAGTCTGCTCAGCGCAAGGGTGATAAACCGTTTTGGAACGGCGAAAGTGACGGCGGTGAGCACTGCACTCACGGCGGTGGGGCTGCTGGGATTTTCACTTTCCGGCGGGCTTATATGGCTGTGCCTTTTTTCTGTGCCATTAGGCCTTGGCGCCGGAGCAATAGACTCCGGTCTAAACAACTACATAGCGCTGCACTATAAGGCGACGCATATGAGTTTTCTTCACTGTGCCTATGGTGTTGGGGTTATGCTTAGTCCATACCTTATGTCGCTTGCTTTGTCAGATAATAACAATTGGCGCGGCGGCTATAGAATAGCATTTTTTATACAGATAGGCATAACTGTTGTAACCATACTGTCCATTTCGCTTTGGGGAAAGATACGTCACATTAATACTCATGCAGAGGAAAGCGTAAAGCCGAGGACGCTTAAGCTGACAGAGCTTATAAAAATGCCGTCGGTAAGGGCAGTGTGGCTGATATTTTTTGGATCCTGCGCCATTGAATTTACCTGCGGCTCGTGGGGAAGTACATTTTTGGTACAATCAAAGGGCATGAGCGCGGAGGACGCTGCAAAAATTATAACGTTTTATTATGCCGGCATTGCGCTGGGGCGCTTTTTGTCGGGAATGCTTGCAGCAAGACTGCCAAGCTGGCGTATCATACACATGGGACAGGCGTCCATTATTACGGCTATTGTACTGTTGGCTCTGCCGCTGCCATTTTATGTAGCAGCAATAGGATTGTTTTTAGTGGGTCTCGGCAATGGACCTATTTATCCAAACCTTGTTCATCTTACGCCGCAAAATTTCGGCAGGGACATCTCTCAGTCGGTCATGGGCTCGCAGATGGCGTCGGCGTCTATAGGAATTATGTTTATGCCGACAATATTCGGACTGCTTGCACAGGGTATAAGCACTGATATATTCCCCTATTTTCTGCTTATAATGTTTATCATTATGATTGTATCAACATTTGTGCTTGTTAAAAATCTTAAGGCAAACGGCAGGTATGATGTATAGAGATGCGCTTTTTGATGTACAGATTTCCAACGAACATCTTAGAAAATAGGATGACCTGAGAAAGCGGGTTATAAGCGGACATATACTTTAATTTGCAGCGGAGATAAAAGTAAAGCAGCATATCGGTGCAATTTTTGTTATAAAGCGTCCTCGGCTAATCGAGCGGCGCTCTGCTTTTTTGGTATAAGCATACACAGCTGTCGCCTTTCGTGGGCGGAATTATATTAAGCGAAAAACATCTAAGTTCTACCATGGGAGCAAGGGAAATCCGCGACTGAAGGCTTTTATGCAAAAATCCTGCTGTTGCCCGGCAAAAGCATGCGGAATAGTAAATAAGGATGTATCGCACAGGGCTGCCGGTATCGAACGGAACCCGTTGGCCGGCAAGGAGAGTAGTGCGGTGTATGGTATTTCTCAGCGCCGCCGAGAGATTAACCGGCATCAGGCCATGTCAGAACATGCACGCGGCGCATCGGCGGCCTTGGCTTTAACAGCGCAAGTTTCGCAGTCCACACGCATTAAAATTAGACATGTATATTTGCCTTTTGACGGATTTTGGGTTACACTGTATATAATCGCAATTAAAGGGAGAAAAAATATGCCAGACATAGCTGATACATATAGAATGCTGAAAAAAGAAATAATTGAAAACGAGTTTAAAAGTCTTAACGATATGCAGTTTAAAGCCGTTACGCAGGTAAAGGGTGCCGTGCTGATACTCGCCGGCGCCGGAAGCGGGAAAACCACCGTGCTGGTAAACAGGGTGGCAAATCTTATAAAATACGGCGATGCCTATAAGAGCGACTACGTGCCGATGCTGAGCGACGAGGACTTTCATCTTATGGGAGGATATCTCTTAACGCTGCAGAGCGGCGAGCGACCGGACGCTGCCTCTTCGGCGGCGATAGCCCGGCTGCTGGCAGTAGACCCGGTGCCGCCGTGGCAGATTATGGTTATCACCTTTACAAATAAGGCGGCAGGTGAGCTTAAAGCGAGAATAGGTACGGTGCTGGGAGAAAACGCAAGCGAAGTCTGGGCGTCTACGTTTCATTCCACCTGCGCCCGCATGCTGCGCAGAGACGCCGACAGACTCGGCTTTTCAAAAAATTACACCATTTACGACAGCGATGATTCCCGCCGCCTTATGAAAGAATGCTTAAGCGACATGGGAATACCCGAAAAGGTTCTGCCGCACCGAGCAGTGCTGAGCGAAATAAGCCGGCTTAAGGACATGCTGATATCTCCGCAGGAAAATATGGAGGCGCCGCACGCCGATTACCGGCAGCAGAAAATTGCCGAAGCCTATGCTCTTTATCAGCGCAGGCTGGCGGCAGCTGACGCAATGGACTTTGACGATTTGCTGTTTAATACCGTCCGTTTGCTGAGCGAAAATGAAGATGTTTTGGACTATTACCAGCGCAGGTTTAAATACATAATGGTGGACGAGTATCAGGACACCAACAAGGCGCAGTACGAGTTTATACGTCTGATAGCAGATAGATATAAGAATATATGCGTTGTCGGCGACGACGACCAGAGCATATATCGCTTCCGCGGCGCAACGGTGGAAAATATACTCAGCTTTGAAAATCAGTATAAAAATGCAGTCGTAATAAGGCTGGAGCAGAACTACCGCTCTACGCAGAATATACTTAACGCCGCCAACGCCGTTATACTCAACAACTCCCGCCGCAAGGAGAAAAAGCTGTGGACGAATGTGGGCGACGGCGACAAGGTGCGAATAGTATCGACGGACGATGAGGGGGAGGAAGCGCGGTTTGTAGCGGATACCATACTCGACGCCGTAAGAGCCGGAGCAGCCTTTTCCGACCATGCCGTGCTATATCGTATGAACGCGCAGTCAAACGCCATAGAAAATGTATTCATGCGCTCCGGCATACCCTACCGCGTAATAGGCGGCTTTAGGTTCTATGAGCGCAAAGAAATTAAGGATGTGCTGGCGTATTTAAGCGTCATAAGCAATCCCGGCGACAGCCTGCGGCTAAAAAGAATAATAAACGAGCCTAAGCGCGGCATAGGCGCCGCATCTGTCGCGGCAGCGCAGGAAATAGCGGAGAACGCCGGTTGCACGCTGTTTGAAGTGCTCAAAAATGCTGAGAATTATGCTCCGCTGCAGCGCGCGGCTAAAAAGATGAAAGATTTTGCAGACATGATAGAAGAGCTTGCGGAGAAAGTCCCGGTCATTACGCTGCACGAGCTGCTGGAGCTTGTCTTGGACAAAACGGGGTATATGAAAATGCTTATAGCCGGCGGCGAGGCGGAGGCCGACAGGGTCGACAACGTAAACGAGCTGTCGTCAAGCATACTGCAGTATGAGAATGAAAACGAAGAAGCTACGCTGTCGGGCTTTTTGGAAGAAATATCGCTGGTAACGGACATCGACGATTATGATGAAAATTCCGACGCAGTAGTGCTCATGACGCTGCACTCGGCAAAGGGACTTGAATTTCCGACGGTATTTATGGTGGGAATGGAGGAAGGCGTGTTCCCGTCAAACAGGACGATATTTGAAGGTCCCGACGAGATGGAGGAAGAGAGAAGATTGGCATATGTCGGCATTACAAGGGCAAAGATTAAGCTTTATCTCTGCTGTGCGCAGAGCCGCATGATATACGGTAAAACTACCCGAAACAGGCCGTCAAGGTTTGTGGGCGAAATACCTGCCGAGCTGTGCGACTCAGACCTTGACAGGCTGAAAAAGGCGGCAGAGTCGGCTGCAGCCGCTGTAATGCAGAGGACAGAGACTATCAAAAAGCGCCACAGCCACGGGTTTAATGTACAGGCCGACACAAATACATATCTGCCGGGCGACAGGGTGAGCCACCGCACCTTCGGCAGCGGCACGGTGCAGAAATGCACTCCAATGGGCAATGATATGCTGCTGGAGATAATGTTCGACACTGCCGGCGTAAAAAAACTCATGGCAAATTTCGCCGGACTTCAGAAGGAATAGAATTTAAGTTTGCATCTGAATTGTGCGCAGTTTGCGGCGAAAAAGTTTTAATAAAAATGAAAACAGCTGTATTAAAATTCAGCATGGTCTTTTAAGGCATATATAATTTTTATTAAAGATGCCGGATGCCCCATTTTCAAAAGTTTTAGAAGAGTGAATATGCAAAAACAGCCGTACCGTTTCAATCAAAACTTAAAAAGACAATGTAATAAAAAAGCGCCGAGCTATCCGGCGCTTAAATTTTAGAAATAATTCCGATAAATTTATGTTTAAGCAAAGTTATAAATTAAGCTTTAACGCAGATAATAGATTAAAGGTTTATTTGCAGCACATCCGGCGGAGAACGCAACTATTAATCTGGCTGATGCATTAAAAAATTGTAAAAGATGAGTGGATAGATTGTGATTTTAAAAGCTTGGAATATATTTTTGCAAATATTTTAAATTCGTGCGTGATTTGCAATAAAATTTACCAATGCAAAACAGGCAGAAATGTGTATCTGCAAATAAAAGATTATTTCATTAACATCTCGCATTGCCCATGATGCTCTCTATGCCGTGCAGATAAAGCCTTTTACAAGGCGTGGCATTAGTCGCCCGCAGAAACATAGAAAAGGCGACCGATTTTATCGATCGCCTTTTCACTTAGCCTGAGGGGTGCTTTGAGGAGGGTAGAGCATTATACTCATTACGGGTGCGGCTCCCGTCTTTCTGAGTACGATTATATTATAAAAGCTAAAGTATAATATGTTGTTAATGCACTATGAACTTTTTTTTAATATAAAATTTGCGTAAATAAAAATTAACTATTGATTTTAGGGACAAATTATGATAGAATATCATGGCAAATTGATATGCGCCGTTGGCTCAGCTGGATAGAGCGTGTGGCTACGGACCACAAGGTCGGGGGTTCGAATCCCTCACGGCGTGCCATATGGTATACGGGCACACCGTGTACTTTCAATATGTGGCGGTATAGCTCAGTTGGCTAGAGCATTCGGTTCATACCCGAAGTGTC
>JAUUSE010000033.1:0-19661 GCA_030842085.1 Bacillota bacterium
ATATGTGGCGGTATAGCTCAGTTGGCTAGAGCATTCGGTTCATACCCGAAGTGTCGTTGGTTCAAATCCGACTACCGCTACCATTTTTTTATAATAGCGGCCCGGTGGTCAAGCGGCTAAGACACCGCCCTTTCACGGCGGTAACACGGGTTCGATTCCCGTCCGGGTCACCATGCTTAAGGGGTGAGGTTTAGGTTGTCTTTACAAGCTATCCTTACTCCTTTTGTCTTTTGACAGAATAATAAGACAGGAGAGATTAAATTGGATAAAAAGAAGATATCAGAGCTTCGTCAGTTTTACCATGAGCAGCTGCTTGACGACTGTATACCATTTTGGATGAAGAGCGATTTGCTGGATAAGGAGTACGGCGGTTACATATCGTCGGTAGACCGCGAGGGCAAGTGCTATAACGACGACAAATCAGTGTGGTTTGCCGGCCGCGGACTATGGACTTTTTCTGCGCTTTGTAACCGCTACGGCAAGCGCGACGAATGGGTAGAGGCTGCAAAGCTCGGCAAAGACTTCCTTGAAAAATACTGCGTAGATTCCGACGGCAGAATGTTCTTCCAGACGACACGCGACGGCCGTCCGCTGCGTAAGCGCAGATATATGTTTTCTGAGAGCTTTTATGTCGTCGGCATGGCGGAATACGGCGCGGCAATGGACGACGAGGATGCGCTCCAAAAGGCCGAGGCCTGCTTTGACCTTATGCTCCGCATGTATAACGACCCCAGTGTTGACCCGTTTAAAATAACGCCTAAATCATATGCTTCTACACGCAGCGAGCGCGCTGCGGCGGTGCCGATGGTAATGGTAAGCTCGGCACAGATACTGCGCCGCTGCATACCCGAAAAGGCGGCTTATTATTCCGAAATAGTCAAGCAGATGGCTGATGATATATTTAAATATCACTATAAGCCGGATATGCAGTGCTCGCTTGAGACGGTGCGCAGCGACGGCGGCTTTATTGATAATCCTGCCGGCCGTACCGTTAACCCGGGACACTCAATGGAAAACTCCTGGTTTTTAATGAACGAGGGCATTTACAGCGGCGACAAGGAGATAATAGACAAGGCGCTTAAACTGCTCGACTGGATGCTGGAGCTCGGCTGGGACAAAGAATATGGCGGTTTCTACTATTATGTAGACATAAAGGGACGTCCCTGCGAGCAGTTAGAGTACGATATGAAGCTGTGGTGGGTGCATAACGAGGCGCTTATAGCTACGCTTATGGCTTATGGGCTTACAAAGGATGAGAAATACTGGCAGTGGTTTGAGCGCATACATGAATATGCTTTCTCGCACTTCCATGACAAGGAATACGGCGAATGGTACGGATATCTGCACCGTGACGGTACTGTATCGCACACGCAGAAGGGTTCTATGTGGAAAGGACCATATCACCTGCCGCGTGCGCTTATGACATGTGAGAAGCTTCTGTCTATGTTAGAAAATGACGAGCCGATTAAGCCGGTGCTTTAAGCTGACGCATGAAGAAGCTTGAAATGTTTACCGACGGCGCCTGCTCCGGCAATCCCGGACCGGGTGGTTACGGCACGATTCTTCGCTATAACGGCTTTGAGAAAGAAATAAGCGGCGGCGAAGCGAATACAACAAACAACCGTATGGAGCTTATGGCGGTTATTGCGGGACTTCAGGCGCTGAAAGAGCCGTGCAGCATTACGCTCTATACCGACTCAAAATATGTCGCAGACGGCATAGCTAAAGGCTGGGCGGCATCATGGCGGGCGAGGGGCTGGAAAAAGTCAGACAAAAGTCCTGCGCTCAACCCTGATTTATGGGGTCAGCTGCTCGATTTGCTTGAGGAGCATGACGTCAAGATTATATGGGTAAAGGGACATGCAGGCCACAGGGAAAATGAACGATGTGACGAAATGGCGGTAGCCCAGTCTAAAAAATATGCCGCGAAGCAATGATGAGGCGTCGTATAAAAAGATGCTCTACTTGAAAATCAGGGTGCAGACATGTATTATTATATATGTCTGCACCTTTGCTGTTTGATAGGGCTGTTAGACGTGCGGCAAATGGCATTATATTAAGGGCGGTGCTTTATTGCACAATTTGCGGCAGTGCCTTAACCATCTACCATTAACTGTTTGCCGGATATCGCGTGCAGCGACTTAAGGGGCAATCATCGCCGAATTTGCGGAGGTTTGGATGAGGTGAATATAATAAATCTATAAGCGTAATGGCACGGCCAAAGCGGCTGATTAGAGGCTTTGCCGGCGCGGCGTCTGCGGATACTGTTAAATAAAGGAATGATAAGGATAATGAATAATGCCAAAATTGATGCAATAAAAGAATTTTTTACAAAAGACAGGTTTGCAACAGATATGGGTGCTCAAATAGATTGGGTGAAGGACGGCTGCGCCGAATGCAGTCTGGTGATAGCCGACGGCCATAAAAATGCCGGCGGCGCCGTTCAGGGCGGAGCTATTTTTACCCTTGCAGATTTTGCATTTGCAGTAGCGGCCAATTCTCTCGGCAAAATGACGGTGTCTGTAAATAACAGCATTTCGTTTATAAGCGCATCTAAGGGCAAAAAGCTTATTGCAAAAGCGACACGGCTTTCGAACAGCAAACGTCTGTGCTTTTATAATGTAAGCGTCACCGACGATACAGGCGCTTTAATCGCTGATATGTCGGTCACAGGATATATAAAAGATATTGAGATGCCATTTTAGCGCAGCGCCATTGTAAATCGATTGCTGCGCTGATTATAAATTAAAAGCGTGTTTCCCATTCGCAAAATAACAGCTAAATTCAACTGGCACCTTGATGCGCACAAAGCGTACAAGCCCATAAATACTCGCTGGAAATTAGCCCTTGCATAAGAGAAGATGTCATCATGCGTCAACCGGCAACTAACAGGGTAGAAGCATATATTGACAACGTCTGACATCTGATTTTGCAAAGTCATTGCTTGCACTTCTTGTATTTTTGAAGTGTAAGCAGCGATGTTATATAACGGAGCATAAGCATAATAAAAAGGCCGCCAGTTTTTGGCGGCCTTAAAAAATTATAATTTTTTCAGTAAAAAGATGAAATTAGTCTTCAGCATCATCTTTAAATTTATCCTTGCCGCAGCAGCGCTTATACTTCTTGCCGGAGCCGCACGGACAAGGGCTGTTTTTACCGACAATGCCTTTCCTAACAGTCTTGGAATGCCCAGCGTCGGAATCGTCGCCGCCGCTCTCGCCGGTTACTTTAGCAACCTGCTCGCGCTTGACTTCCTCCTGACGGCGGACCTGTACGGTGAATATCATCTTTGTGGTATCTTCCCTTATGGACTCCGTCATCTCGTTAAACATGTCGTAGCCCTCGTTGCGGTATTCGACAACCGGGTCGTGCTGACCATATGCACGTAGATGTATGCCTCTTCTCAGCTCATCCATGGCGTCGATGTGGTCCATCCAGTGACTGTCGACGCAGCGCAGCAGAACAACGCGCTCAATCTCGCGCATAAGCTCGCTGCTAAAGGCGGCCTCTCTCTCGGCGTATATTTCATGCGCACGCTCGGTAAGCTCACTTATAATATCGTCTTTGGTGATGTTATTGAGCTCAGACGATGTGTATTTAAAGTCCTCTGGCTTTGTTATCCAGCCAAGGAAGTAATCGCGCAGGCTGGCAAAGTTCCAATCCTCAACAGTGTCGCCGGAGAGGAAATTGTCGCACTTGTCCTTAATGGTTTCATCAACCATGTTCATTATAGAATCATGCAGATTTTCGCCGTTGAGCACCTTGTCGCGCTGCGAGTATATAAGCTCGCGCTGCTTGTTCATTACGTCGTCGAAGTCAAGCACACTCTTTCTGGCGGCGAAGTTGCGGGACTCGACCTTGCGCTGAGCGCTTTCTATTGTGTTTGAAAGCATTTTTGCCTCAAGCGGAGTATCCTCGTCAACCTTAAGGGCTTCCATCATCTTATACATGCGCTCGCCGCCAAACAGACGCATCAAGTCGTCCTCCGCCGATATATAGAAACGGCTTTCACCCGGGTCGCCCTGACGGCCGGCGCGTCCGCGCAGCTGATTGTCTATACGGCGGGAGTCGTGACGCTCGGTACCTATTATAAAGAGTCCGCCGGCTGCCTTGACTTCCTCAGCCTCTCCCTTAATCTCTTCCTTATATTTTTGTTCAAGCTCGGCAAAAAGCCTGCGAGCCTCTATTATTTCCTCATTATCGGTATCACCGAAAGCAGTGGCTTCAGTAATAAGCTCTTCCGGAATTTGCCGGCGGCGCATTTCGTTTAGCGCCATATATTCGGGGTTGCCGCCCAAGACAATGTCAGTACCGCGTCCCGCCATGTTTGTGGCTATGGTTACGGCTCCTTTCTTGCCGGCCTGCGCTACTATCTGCGCTTCCTTTTCATGGAATTTCGCATTCAGAACCTCGTGCTTAATACCGCGGCGCTTAAGCAAACCGCTTAAATACTCCGACTTCTCTATCGATATCGTGCCGACCAGCACCGGCTGACCTTTCTTGTGGCACTCCTCAACCTGATTTATAACGGCGTTGAACTTGCCTTTCTCTGTCTTATATATAGCGTCGTGATGGTCAATGCGTATCATCGGCTTGTTTGTGGGAATTTCCACAACGTCGAGCTTATATATCTCCTGGAACTCCGATGCTTCCGTCATCGCCGTACCCGTCATACCTGACAGCTTTGTGTACATACGGAAGTAATTCTGGAAAGTTATTGTCGCAAGCGTTTTAGACTCGTTTTCAATCTTAACGCCTTCTTTAGCTTCAATAGCCTGATGCAGGCCCTCGTTATAACGGCGGCCGAGCATAAGACGTCCGGTAAATTCATCAACGATTATTACTTCGTTGTCCTTCACGACATAATCAACGTCGCGCTGCATTATACCGTGAGCGCGTATGGCCTGATTTATGTGGTGCGCTATTGTGATGTTGTCAGGGTCGTTAAGATTTTCTATATTAAAGTAAGCTTCGGCCTTTTTAACACCAGACGGAGTAAGAGTACAGGATTTAGCCTTTTCATCGACGATATAGTCGCCGTCATAAAGCTCGTCATTGTCCTGTTTGTCGTCCAGCTCCGCTACCTTAACCATTTTAAGAGAGCGGGCAAATTTATCCGCCTTATAATAAAGGTCGTTGGACTTTTCGCCCTGGCCGGAAATTATAAGCGGAGTACGCGCCTCGTCTATAAGTATCGAGTCGACCTCGTCGACAATAGCGTAGTTGTGGCCGCGCTGAACCTTGTTTTCCTTATAAAGCACCATGTTGTCGCGCAGATAGTCAAATCCCAGCTCGTTGTTTGTACCGTATGTAATATCGGCGGCATAGGCCTTGCGGCGCTCCTCATTGCTAAGCCCGTGAACAATAAGTCCAACGCTCAGCCCCAAAAAGCGGTATACCTTTCCCATCCACTCAGAGTCGCGGCGGGCAAGATAGTCGTTGACGGTAACTATATGCACGCCTTTGCCGGACAACGCATTAAGATAGGCGGGAAGCGTCTCAGTCAGAGTTTTACCTTCACCAGTTTTCATTTCCGCAATACGGCCCTGATGCAGTATAATTCCGCCCAGCAGCTGCACAGGGAAAGGACGCATATTCAGTACTCTGTAGCAGGCCTCGCTGCAGACAGCGAAAGCTTCCGGCAATATGCTGTCAAGCGAACGACCGTTTTGTATGTCATCCTTAAAGCTCGCCGTCATCTCGCGCAGCTCGTCGTCCGTCATTTCCTTAAACTTATCCTCAAGCTTAAGAATTTCATCTCGTAGGGGTATTATCCTTTTAAGCTCGCGCTTGCTGTAATCCCCAAATATAGCTTTTATAAGCCCCACAAAATCACCTCTCACCGGCAGGCCGGTTTATTATATTTTATATGCGCTTTTGCATAAACAATTTTAATAAATATTGCCTTTTAACAAAGACTAAAATTTATTATACCATAAGATTCGCTAATTTAAAGTATATTTTGTTAATAATTATACTTATAAGCTTTTTCAATTATTTTTTTATAAAAACCCTCTGATTCGGCTTGACCAGCGACAGCTATGTGTATTTTGTTTATATCAATAATCCTATCAGCAATTAATTTTATTTGCTGTAAAGTAACGGCGTCTATCTTTGACATAACGATATCCTCATCCTCCACGCATCCGTCGATAAGCAGGCTATGCCCAAAGCTTGAAGAGCGTGCAGAAGTGCTTTCAAGCGACATAGCAATGCTCGATTTAAGCTGCTGCTTGGAACGGGTTAACTCCGCTTCAGTTATACTTGACTTCAGTGTTAGCAGAATTTTAAGCGATTCATCTATAACCCTGCCCTGGTTGTCATGAGACACACCTGCCGATACTCCAAAAACGCCGGCGCCGATGTGCGATGTGTGAAATGAGTATATTGAGTAAGCCATACCCAGCTCTTCGCGTATTCGGCGGTTAAGCCTTGACGAAGAGCTTGCTCCCGCTATTGACGACATAAGTGCCGCTGCATACCTGGCCTCATCGTTTACCTGAAGTCCCGGAAATGCTATTATCAGGTTTGTCTGCTCAAAATCGTGATTATAAAGCGATATGCTACTATGAAATTTTGGAAATACGTCGCTGCTTTTTGCAGTTATTGCGTAATCAGAAAGTAGGTGTTGGGCAGCATTTTTACATAAATCTGCTAACGTACAGTTTTGTACTGAGATATCGCCGGATTTGTATGGCATTATATCCAGACCATCTAAGCATAAAGACGGCTGTACGGTATTTTCAGCAATTTGTCCCATAATATTGGTATTACCAATGCTGCCAAGCTTTGGTACAGAAAAAGATGACAGCTTATGCTGCGAGATATCATTTTCTTTAAATTCATTATCTTCATGCCTAAGGGTACCGAGAGCCTTTTCTATAATTTTATATACTCTATCTTTGTCAAATCTGCCGCTTACTGCAATAGTCATATTATCGGGAGTATAATACTTTTTCATAAAATTGGTAATGTCATCGCGCGAAAGGCTGTTTACAGAAACGCGGTTTCCTATTATAGGCCTGCCTAAAGAACTTTTTGGCCATATACCAGAGCACATTAAATCAAAGCAGACGTCTTCAGGACTGTCCTCATACATCCCTATTTCCTCGCAGATAACACCCTTTTCCGTATTTATATCCGCTTCTTTAAAGGAGGAGTAAAGCAGCATGTCAAGAACTATTTCAAGTGCCGTTTCAATGTGGCATGACAATGCCTGAGTGTAAACACAAGTGTATTCCTTAGTGGTAAATGCATTGAGCCGTCCTCCTATTTCATCCATCTGCTCGGCAATGTCTGTACAAGAGCGATGAGTAGTGCCCTTAAAGAGCATGTGCTCAATAAAATGTGATACGCCGGCATATTTTTCAGGCTCATACCTTGAGCCGCAGCCTATGTATATGTTTACGGCGGCTGAACGCATATGCTCGTTTTCATCAAAAACTATTTTTAACCCGTTTTTTAGCGAGATTATTTCCATGTGATACCTCTCAGTGTGTTTTTCAGTATATTAAGGATAGTCCACAAAAATATAAAACGGCTATACTTAAAAAATAGTACGCTTCTGACAGTCGACGGACAAATGTAAGGGAAGATGTATTAATAGCTAATTTTGCCAATGTGATTTTAACCGTTAAAATTCAGAATAACCTTATTAGTAATTATATTGTGCTGGCCATCTATCAAATACATTCTTTATATTTAAATACACCGCTGACATATCAGCATAAACAGCGAAATGTTTTTCCATGCTTTGCAGGAATTAATATAAGCAAGAGCAGAACGGACAAAATTCTATAAATCGTATTCAGCGGTGCCAATATGAAAATTATGAAATAAATTGTACGAATCAAGTCGGCGGGAATAACCCTTGCATGACAGATTGTTAAAAAGAAGCACTTTGCTTAAAATCACCATTTTAAACAGCAGGAGTTTACCTTTATAAAAAGGTAAACTCCTTAAATTTTATGAGAACAAATTACTTATTAAATCTGCCGCCCTGATGTCGTGGACCGGAAGAACGTCTGCGCGGAGCCGATGAAACATCATTCTCCGGTACGGCGCCTTCAACCTCAATAAGCGCATCGCGACGAGAAAGATTTAATCTTCCCTGGTCGTCTATCTCGGTTACTTTTACAATCACCTCGTCGCCCTCGTGAACAACGTCTTCTACCTTTTCGGTACGCTTTGTGTCAAGCTGGCTGATGTGCACAAGTCCCTCTTTACCCGGTGCAATTTCAACAAACGCGCCAAACGACATAAGCCTTGTAACGCGGCCTTTATAAATTGCGCCTATCTCCGGGTCCTTGGCAATGGTTTCAACTATCTGCAGCGCGCGCTTTGCGTCCTCGGCATCCATAGCGGAGATATATACCATTCCGTCCTCTTCAACGTCAATCTTGCAGTTGCAGTCGGCGCATATTTTCTGAATAACCTTACCGCCGGAGCCGATAACCTCGCGTATCTTGTCAACATCTATCTTGGTGCTCAGCATCTTCGGAGCATACTTAGAAAGCTCCTTACGCGGCTCAGGTATCGCCTTGAGCATAATCTCGTCAAGTATATATATACGCGCTTTATAAGTCTTATCCAGCGCTTCCTTTATAATCTCCGGCGTAAGTCCGTTGATTTTAAGGTCCATTTGAATAGCGGTAATGCCCTTGTGCGTGCCGGCAACCTTAAAGTCCATATCGCCGAAGAAGTCCTCAAGACCCTGAATATCAACCATTGTGATAAAGCGGTCACCTTCTGTTATAAGACCGCATGATATACCAGCAACCGGAGCCTTTATCGGCACGCCGGCGTCCATAAGCGCGAGAGTAGAGCCGCAAACGGAGGCCTGTGAAGTAGAGCCGTTTGAAGAAAGCACTTCAGATACCAAACGCATTGCGTACGGGAACTCCTCAGTATCTGGAATAACCGGAAGAAGTGCCCTTTCGGCAAGCGCGCCGTGACCTATCTCGCGGCGGCCGGGGCCCCTGCTGGGCTTTGTCTCGCCTACAGAGTATGACGGGAAGTTGTAGTGATGCATATATCTCTTTGTTTCTTCTTCATCTATGCCGTCTAAAATCTGTGCATCTCTTATCTGGCCAAGTGTGACAGTGGTGAGCACCTGCGTCTGTCCTCTTGTAAACAGACCCGTGCCGTGTACTCTCGGCAGAAGCGAAACCTCGGCAGCCAGCGGACGAATTTCATCCATGCCCCTGCCGTCTACGCGCTTGCCTTCATCCAGCAGCCAGCGGCGTACAATGAACTTCTGAAGCTTGTACATGCACTCGTCAATCTCTGCTTCACGCTCAGGATATTCCTCATCAAATTTTTCGTGTACATCTGTGTAAATCGGAGCCAGGCGTTCTTCTCTTATGCGCTTGTCGTCAGTATCCAGCGCAAACTTTACCCTCTCTTCCGCAAAGGCCTTAACAGCCTCGAACATATCATGGTCAACATCCTGTGATTCAAAGGGTATAACCGGCTTGCCGACTTCCGCCTTAATTTCGTTTATAAACTCAACAAGACGCTGATTTTCACGGTGTCCTGCCATTATGCCGTCAAGCATTACTTCATTGGATACCTCTTTGGCTCCAGCCTCTATCATTGCAACCAAGTCGCAGGTAGACGCAACCGTTACATGCATCTCTGACTTTTCTTCCTGCTCGGCGGTGGGGTTTATGATATACTCGCCGTCAATATACCCCACTATTACACCGGCTATAGGACCGTTAAATGGTATACCGGAGATTGATATTGCAGTAGAAGCGCCTATCATGGCGGCAAACTCCGGCGAGCAGTCCGGGTCGGTGGACATTACTGTGCAGACGACAGAGACGTCGTTGCGCATATCTTTCGGGAAAAGAGGACGCAGCGGGCGGTCGATAAGACGTGAAGCGAGTATCGCCTTTTCGCTGGGACGTCCCTCACGGCGCATAAACGAGCCGGGGATTTTACCCACTGAATAAAGCTTTTCCTCAAAATCAACGGAAAGCGGGAAGAAGTCGACACCCTCTCTCGGCTTTTCCGACATTGTAGCAGTGCACAGCACCGCAGTCTCTCCATACCTTACAAGGCAAGAGCCGGTAGCCAGCTGAGCCAGCTTGCCTACCTCTATCACCAGCTTGCGGCCGGCAACTTCAGTTTCAAAAGTCCTGTAGTTTTCAAACATTTACTAAACCTCCTATTTTTAAAGAGCCTGCGGTTTAGCAATAAAAACACAGCCCGACGCATCGGACGGCCTTTTCACTGCTAAAAGCCGCATTCTCTAATATTAACTATTAACAAATTTTAAGCAGCCTTTATGCCTATCTGCCTGCGCCGATAGTCGTCGCCTCCACAAAGCGAAAGAGATGTTTTATGCACCCTATCAACGGCTGATAAGCAAAAGCAAGGCAGGCCGCTAAAACGGCCTGCCTAAATGTTACTTACGTAAGCCAAGCTTGTCGATAATGGCACGATATCTCTCAATATCGTTCTTTTGAAGATACATAAGAAGATTACGTCTGTGACCGACCATTTTAAGCAGGCCGCGGCGTGAATGATTATCTTTCTTATGAATTTTGAGATGCTCGGTAAGGTCGTTTATACGCTTTGTGAGCAGCGCAATCTGAACCTCAGGCGAGCCTGTATCTCCATCATGAAGCTTATACTGCTCAATAAGAGCCGTCTTTTCTTCTCTTTGCATTATAATCTATCCTTTCTTTATTATTTGCCTAAAAACCAGGCTTTGGGTAAAAAGGATTTCCTTAAAAAGGCATGCGCCCAAAGCATAGTAATAGGTTAGCTGATATATTTTAGCACAAACTAAGCCGTTTGTAAAGCGGCTGTAAGGCTTTTTTATAAAAATCCGCTTTAAAGGCAGATTATTTAGTGCTGTTATTTCTCCTAATAAAAATTTGCACTATATCTTTGCGAATATTCTTATACAATGAAAAACGGGAGCGACTTTTGAATTTGGCTATCAACGCTGTATATAATAAAAATTGAAATGTAAATTAGTCGGCTCAAAAGCGTGATTAGGGCTTTGAGGCCGGTGTTTTTGAATACCGCAAATGCATAATTAAATTAAAGATACTTTTACGAGAAGTTAACAGATTTGTTAACTTATTGAATTTTATATTGCACTGTTTAATTAGATATATTAAACTAAAAGCATAGCAAGATTAACATAATGCTTTTATGTAACATAAATTTGGGGGAATACGCTGTGAAAATGAGAAAGACTGCGGCTGCATTAATTTTATTCGCAATAATTGCGGTCATGTCGGTGCTTTCTGCCTCGGCGGATTCCTTTTCCGGCGAAAATGTCAAGCTGACGCTGCCGGATGAATTTGTGCAGCTTACAACGAAAAATCTATCATCTCATACCGATTTGCTGCGCCAGCTGGGTTATAGTGAAAGCTCTTTTAAGGAAGAGCTTAATTCCGACGGCATGGTGATGTTTGCGGTGAACAGCGACGCGTCAAGGCAGATTAATCTTAAAATAACGCAGTCGTCGCTCTCAGAAAGGATTGTAAGCCTTAACGAGCAGACTGACGAGAGAATAGAAGAGATATCATCAAGCCTTGAGCAGGGCATAAACGAGCAGGGATATTCAACGGTTCTCAGCCGTTCGAGATTAGAAAACAACGGCGTAATATTTATAAATCTTACAGTGAAAGTTGTGAACGGAGAAAAAGAGTTCTGTTATGTCCAATATTATACTATTTTAAACGGGCTTAATTATTCGCTTGTGTATTACAACAATTCGCCGGAACTTTCACAGCAGGAGCTTGACGAATGCGGTGCGATGTTTCAATCTTTGCAGATAAAAAATACGCATTCGGAAAGAAGCGGGTATATGGAGGCCATACAGATAATAATAGCCGTAGTTGCAGTCGCCGCCTTTACAGCGCTGGTGGTTTGGATAATTGTGTCGCTTGTGAAGGATTATAAAAGGCAAAGGCGGGAAAATTCCATACAAAAGCTCGGTCGGAAATAACATCAGCGGGTCGGCTTATGGCTAAATATTTGCGCATGATTATCGGCGCTGCATCCGCTGCATGGCGTAGACTGTCAGCAGCTGATAAAATTACGTATAAAAACGAGGTAAGCGGAGAATGAAGAGCATACCAAATCCGGATGAAATTTTTCCTAATGAATATAAAACATCCTGTTTTATAAAAAATGTAATTAAAGCGCCCAATATTATAGTTGGAGATTATACATATTACGACGACAATAACGCCCCAACTGATTTTGAGAAGAATAACATCCTGTTTAATTACCCGGAGTTTGGAGACAGGCTTATTATAGGAAAATTTTGTGCAATAGCTTCCGGCACGACATTTATTATGGGGCCGGCAAATCATCGCATTAGCAGTGTTACAACCTACCCGTTTAATGTGTTTGGCGGAGCGTGGGAAGAGAATACACCCGACCATCTTTCACAGCTCCCGTTTAAGGGAGATATTGTAATTGGCAATGATGTATGGATTGGCCGGGAAAGCGTAATTATGCCGGGCGTAAAAATTGGCGACGGCGCTATTATAGGGGCATATTCAGTAGTTGCTAAAGATATTCCTCCGTATACTGTAGCCGGAGGAAATCCTGCCAAAGTTATAAAGAAGCGGTTTGATGATGAACTGACAGATGTTTTGCTAAAGCTTAAATGGTGGGACTTTGAGGCGGAAAAGCTTGTGGACTTTTTGCCTTTATTATGCGATCCCGATTTAGAAAAGGTAAAGGAAATATTAAAAGAAGAGCTCTCAAAAAGGCCGTGATGTGCGGTGACACAATGCTGCGGCAATATTCTGCGGAAGCGCCGCAGCAGATATAGAAATATGATGAATACTTATAAGCCTTGAAATTTTAATTATTTAAATTAAAAATAATATTACGTCTGTTTAAAAACATTGTTTTTCTAAGCAGGCGTATTTTTGTTTTAGTATAAAAACTGAAGCTGACTTTGATGGAAATGCATATCAAATTGTACGCCCAGCGCATTATTATGCATAATATTTAGAGATAAAAACAGTTTTTTGAGTTTAACATGTTTATATTACTGCCTTTTGAAACATACTAACAAAGAGAAAATTTATGTTTTTGAGGGGGAAAACATTAATGAAGGCAGTAATTATGGCAGGCGGAGAAGGCAGCCGGCTGCGCCCGCTTACCTGCGATATACCAAAGCCTATGGTTCGTCTCTGCGGCAAGCCCGCTATTTGCTATATTTTAGATTTGCTGTCCCGCCACTCAGTAACTGAGGCGGCAGTGACGGTGCGTTATCTTGCCGGAGATATTATCTCATATTTCGAGCAGGGTGAGTATAACGGCATACATCTGGAGTTTTTCGAAGAAACCTGCCCGTTAGGCACCGCCGGCAGCGTAAAAAACGCGGTAAATCCGGACGATGGAGCATTTATTGTAATAAGCGGCGACGCGCTTTGCGATATAGATTTAACAGCCGCCCTGCTTCAGCATAAACAGACGGGCGCCGACGCTACCATAGTGGTCACACGCGTAGCCGACCCGAGAGAATACGGCCTTGTAAGCTTTGACGCAGACATGACGGTAACGGGATTTATAGAGAAGCCGGGCTGGACTCAGGTTTCCACCGACGCCGCCAATACCGGGATATATATAATAAATTCCGATATAATGGACATGGTGCCTAAAGACAAAGAATATGACTTTGCCAAGGACTTATTTGTGGACATGCTGCGCAGCGGCAAAAAGATATGCGCATATGAAACAAGCGGCTATTGGTGCGACATAGGCGATTTAAGCACATATCTTTCCTGCCAGCAGGATTTGCTTTCGGGCAAAGTGGGCGGAGCGCTGCCGCAAACCGAGAGAACCGACATGAGCGCCGGCGGCGTTTTTTTAAAATCCGATATGCCCTCAGGCGATTTTAGACTTATTCCCCCTGTGTATATAGGCAGAGATGTAAAAATAGGCACCGGCTCAACAATAGGACCCGGAGCCATTTTATGCGATGGAGTGTCGGTAGGCTCGTTTGCGAGAGTAAGGTCGTCGTGCGTGCTGAGCGACGCGTATATCGGCGACAGCGCGCATCTCACCGGCAGCGTCGTATGCGCCGGCGCATCGGTTAAAAGCGGCGCATCGCTCTTTGAGGGCTCGGCGGTGGGAGCCGGGAGCATAATAGGCTCAGGTGCTCAGGTACTGCAAAATGTTAAAATTTGGCCGTCAAAGCATGTGGCCGACGGCACAAGAGTAAGTAAAAATCTGCGCCACGGCGACGCGCGACCCGACCTTTTTGACGACGACGGAATAAGCGGTGAGGCAGGCGTGGAGATTACTCCGGAGTTTTGCGCGCGTTTGGGCGCGGCGGTAGCGTCGCTGAAATGCGGACGGCGTATAGGGGTCGCATGCGGCGGCGGACGCGCTGCCTCTGCCTTTAAGTCTGCTTTTACCGCGGGAGTACTCTCCTCCGGTGCCCAGGTTTGGGACTTTGGGGAAATAACCGAGGCGCAGGCCTCGTTTTCGGCCGCCTTTTGCGGTCTGGAAATGACTGTTTACATTTCCGGCGGCGCAATTTGCAGCATAAAGCTGCTGGGCGAGGGCGGACTTCCGGCCATACGTCCGGTTGAACGCGAGCTTGAGGGACGGCTGCAGCGTGAGGAATATACAAGATGCAGCTGGAACTCTTACAGGGAAGTTTCCGACATGACCGGCATAAGCCTTTTATACCAGCAGGAATTATACAGATGCGCGCCGAGAGGATTAAGCGGGATGTCTGCACGGCCAAAGTGCAAGCTGAAGCAGGGTGCAAGGCTGTTCGAGGATACGCTGTCGAAGCTCGGCTGCGATATAGGAAGCGGCATGATTATGGAGCTTTCTGAAAGCGGCACCGCGCTTGCCATACACGACGGGGAGGCGGGAACCCTTAACTCTGACAGAGTGCTGGCCATTTGCTGCCTCATTGACATTGAAGACGGGTACGACCTTGTGCTTCCCTACGACGCGCCGCAGGCCGCTGAGGCCATAGCCCAAAAATACGGCAAAACGGTAAAACGCTACCTGCTTTGTCCGGCCGATACATCGGACAGAGAGATACGCCAGGAGGCAAAGGTGCGGTTTTGGATGAGAGACGGCATTATGGCGGCTATAAAGATACTTGACTATATGAAAAAAACAGGACGCAGCCTGAGCGAGATAGATGCTATGCTTCCGCAGTTCAGCACCATTACCCACACCATTGAAATAGATGAAAAGCCGTCTCAGCTGCTTTCCGGATTTAAATCCGACGTAAAAATGCCGCATGAAGGAGTTATGCTCAGCCGTAAGAGCGGCAGCATAATGCTAAAGCCCAGCAAGAGGGGCAATATTATTAAAATTATCACTGAATCGGTAAACACCGAAACTGCCGAAGAGCTTTATGCTGAGATAAAGGACAGCATAAGAGGCAGGGAAGTATCAGAAAAATAAAATGCGCCTTGAAATAATAAATTTTAAAACTGACAAAATAAAGGAATTTATTTTTTATCAATGCATCAGGCAAAAATATAAATAAAGCTTAAATGACGGTGCCTTTTATAAGCTTAAAGCAGTATTACAAGTTATAAAAACTATATTATGCGTAATTTATATAGTTAATGTTTGGAATTTTGCCCGCTTTTGATTTGCAGAAGCGGGCATTTTGCCGCTTAAAAATAATAAAGTCTAAGCTGCAAAACAGATAGAAAAAGCTTTATGGGCGACTTTCAGAGAGCATATTAAATTTGAAAAAATATCTGAGACTATCAGAGGCGCTTTATACACAATGGCGACTTCGCGACAAATATATAATGATAAGCCGGCCGCTTATTGAGCTTCTCAAGCTTGCAGCAAGGTGTTTGGAGGTCGTACGGGTGTTGGATTATCGGCGGTTTTGTTTTATTAGGAGCTATATTCACCGCTGCACAAGGTAAATATTGTTTAGTGAAATTTCAAATATTTTTTGATGAACCTTATTTAATGCTTTATTATGCTCGGTTAAATCCATAAAAATAATCCGGCACAATTTGTGCCGGATTACAGCAGCATTTGCCATGCCGCTTTTTAATTTTAAATATTAAACTTAATCGGTATAGATGTTGCATACGGCGCTTATAAGCTGCAAAACCGCGCTGTCAGCCTGAACTCGTTGCGGTATTAAAGCATCTTCACCGTTTTTGTTTTCTATGCACGCCAAGCCCGAAGAAGAGAAAAAATTAGCCCTGCTGGCTGCTATTTGAATTGCTCGCTGTATAAGGCGCTGCGTCAGGAATGCTGCCGAATTTATCCGCCGGTGCATTCTGCTCGCCGGAATTTTGCTGCACGCCGCCGTTACCCTGGTCGAATCCTGCTGCCTGCATATTTGCATTATAGTAATACGCAAGCTGCGCGTTTATAAAATTGAACAAGCCTGTTACAGTGCTTTTTAAAGAGCTTTTGGGAATAGCTGCAAAAAAAGAGTTGTTTAACTCCTGTTCTCTCCAAAAGTACAACGAGCCTATACCCATTCTTATCCATGCTTCAATATACATTGCGTTTTGGTCAAAGCTCAGACGTATAAACTGCATTGCCGTCATCATACCTGTGCCCTTTTTATAGCACTGCTGATTGTTTTTATAATTTATGTATTTAAATCCCATCTGCTTTAAATAAGCGTCTGCCGCCGCATACGCCGTCTGCTGATAATTTTGCGCAACCTGATAAGGATATACCGACCTGCCCATATTTTTTCCTCCCACCGTTTTTTGCCGCCGATAAATTTTGAATACGGCCGCTACTATATATTTTTATTATTATTTTAACCGTATTATAACCTTGCGTCAATGGTACTGTATATAAATTAAAGTTTTTATAGCATCCGGATGCGCGACCGAATGCGGCGCTTTGCGGCTGACTTAGCGATAAACAGAACCGTCCGCGTGTCGATACAGTAAAAGCGAATAAAGATAAGCTGATTTAAAACGAGATTTTATGCCAATGAGCCATTAAGCTGAAAAACATTTTTATTCCCCTTGACACGGACAAGCTGTATAAGTTACAATTAATTTTAAATATGTGGCCGGATTTATTTTAGAGCATTTGCATCAGCTTTCTAGGTGTGTAAAGACGATGCGATGTTTAAGCTGAAAATAAAGGGCATGTACGGAACATTGTCTGCGCCTGTCAGATAATTTGCCCTTATATTTTTATGCCGTTTTGCGGTATGGTGCACCAGATACGTAGCATAAACGCATGTGGTGCTTTAAATCTATGCTTATATTATTGCGAAAGCTTAAATATGCGAATAAATTTGCATAATTTTGCCAATACATAAAAAGAGATGTACTTTAATTTTAAACGGCATAATTGCTCGAGTATACGGTAACATGCGCTTGATATGTGAAACGCAGCGGTTATAATCATGGCGTTTGGTTTGCATATTGATGGAGCGTGTAATATTAACTGAGTAATAAAATCGGAGCATACATAATAAATTTATAAATTTTTATTGGAGGAAATAATGGCAAATACTAAAAACGCCGCCTCACAGCAGCGCGCGCAGGTTCCTGCAAAGAATGCGGGAAAGCGACCGGCGCCAAGACTTGGCGCGAATAAAAGCGCGAAAATAAGCGGGGCGGCTGAAAAGAACAATAGTAAAAACACAAAAGCAAGAACGACAAAAAATGCAAATACAAATAAAACAAGAACAGCTGCAAAGAGCAGCAATATGCCAAAGCAAAAGACGCCGAAAAACAAGAGGACATCAGCCGGACGCGGGAAAAGTGTGCCTACTCTTCCGGTAAGGGTTATACCTCTCGGTGGACTTGGCGAAATAGGCAAAAACATAACGGTATATGAATACGGCGACGAGGCAATGATAGTGGACTGCGGCATGTCTTTCCCAGACAGCGACATGCCGGGCGTCGACATAGTTATACCCGACTTTACCTATATAGTAAAAAATCAGGATAAAATAAAGGGACTTGTGCTCACTCACGGGCATGAGGACCACATAGGCGGCCTGCCGTATCTGCTGAAAGAGGCTAATATACCCATATACGGCACAAAGCTTACTTTAGGGCTTGTAGAGGGCAAGCTTAAAGAGCATGGACTGATGAGCTCAGCAAAACTTAATGTGGTATCGCCCGGGGATGTTATAGACTTGGGCTGCTTTAAGGTTGAGTTTATAAGGGTCAACCACTCCATCCCCGACGCCGTGGCGGTAGCCATAAAAACGCCGGCGGGCGTGCTTGTGCATACCGGCGACTTTAAAATTGACACAACCCCCATTGATGATAAAATTATAGACCTTGCGCGGTTTGGCCAGCTTGGCAAGGAAGGGGTACTGGCACTGCTTTCAGAATCTACCAACGCCGAGCGCCCGGGATTTTCTATGAGCGAGCGCAAGGTGGGCGACTCATTTTCAACTCTGTTTAAAAAAGCGGAAAACCGCAGGATTATAGTAGCGACCTTCTCATCAAACATACACCGCGTCCAGCAGATAATAGACGAGGCGGCGAGATGCAAGAGAAAGGTGTGCATATCCGGCAGGAGCATGATAAACGTTGTCGGCGTCGGAATAGAGCTTGGATATCTCAACGTACCGAAGGGCGTTATGATTGAGCTTGACGAGATGAAAAATTATCCGCCGGAGCAGATAGTGATAATAACAACCGGCAGTCAGGGCGAGCCCATGTCGGCGCTGCACAGGATGGCGCTGTCGGAGCACCGGCAGGTAACGGTAGGCCCCAATGATTTGATTATAATATCCGCAACTCCGATACCCGGAAACGAAAAGCTTGTATCAAATGTTGTAAACGAGCTGTTAAAGCTCGGCGCGCAGGTGGTATATGAAAAAATGTACGAGGTGCATGTATCCGGGCACGCGTATCAAGAGGAGCTCAAGCTCATGATAGGGCTTGTGGACCCGAAATTTTTCCTGCCAATACACGGCGAGTACAAGCATCTTGCAAAGCATATAGGACTAGCGCGCAGCCTTGGAATAAGCGAGAAAAACACCATTATACCGGAGATAGGCAAGATAATTGAAATATCGGAGAAAGGCATGAAGTTTGCCGGCAGCGTGCAGTCGGGCAAGGTGCTGGTCGATGGGTTAGGAGTAGGCGATGTAGGCAGCATAGTGCTGCGTGACCGCAAGCATCTTGCAGAGGACGGGCTTATTGTAGCCGTAATGACAATAGATTCGGCGACGGGCGACATAATCGCCGGACCGGATATAGTGTCCCGCGGCTTTGTATATGTTAAAGAGTCTGAAACGCTTCTTGACGACGCTTGCAAGGTGGCGGTCAACGCGCTGGACAAGTGCTATGCATCCGGTACAAGAGACTGGAACGGCATAAAGACGAAGGTGCGCGACGATTTGTCGAAATTTTTGTGGGAGAAAACAAAGCGCAGCCCGATGATACTTCCTATAATAATGGAGGTATAATGATTTGCGGTTATCCGCAGGTAATTAACGAGACCAGAAAAGCACAGCGGCCTACTATTTTGAGATATTAGGCAAAGCTGTGCTTTTATTTTAAAATAATTGTCTATGCGGATATTATGTGTTATAATAACCTCACGGCGCAAACGAAAGCGAAGCTTTCGGCGCCTGAGAGAACATTGAATGACGCGATTTAGACTGGGAAATGTCTGGAGTCGTGAGCGTTGAGGTAAATCGCTTATTGAATAACCTCACGGCGCAAACGAAA
>JAUUSE010000034.1:0-18879 GCA_030842085.1 Bacillota bacterium
CGTGACCGGTGCTTCATACGCTATCGCCGTAGCACCACATGATAAAAGCAGCGGTGTATTGGGAAGAACCCTTATCACCTTTGCATTGCCGACATAGCTCTTAAGCTTAGCAATTGAAACTCCAGCCATAACACTTACAAAGCATTTTCCTGTAATGTTCATGTCCTTTACAGAACTCATTACCGTATCACAGTTGTTTGGCTTTACAGTTAAAAATATATAATCAGAATTATTTATTACATCTTCTGTAACAGCGCATGCCTTTACACCATATTTAGAAAAGTTATCATATTTTCTGTCATCCACATCATATATATAGATATTTTCAGGTTTTATGTAACCTTGTTTACATATGCCGCCTATTATGGCACCGGCTATATTGCCAACACCTATAAATCCAATTTTTGCGTTATTCATGCGCTTTGCCTCCATTCAGTAATATTAATAATAATATATTTAAGGCCAAATATCAACAAATTTTACCCGTCATTTTAAAATATTGGCATTATGTACAATTTTATGTAAAGACATTATGTTAAATATTATAAATATTATGTCAATCGATTTATGTAAACCTGTGTATTTTTTGGCTTATTTATTATGTTAACATCATTGTTTTAGAAATCTTTGTCGGTATTTGAATTTTGCAAACATTTTTCCCAATTATATAATTTTAAATTAATCTCAAAAACGCAGTATTCCTTTTATTTTCTAATTTTGGCTCTGCAGCGGCCGCCCTGCTGCTTTAATTTATAATATAAAGTAGATAATTGATTATTTCTAACACATACAATAAAAAGATTCTGTTTTTATATTTTTATGGAATTATATAATTCTTTTTTATTGTATCGCAAAGCCGATTTTATTTTTGCTCAATAAATGCTCATGCTAAATATTCCCCTCTACCAAGCATAATAAAAAAAAACAGCGCTGCACTTAGCAGCGCTGTTTTATACAATCTGTATAGGCTTGAATACTATTTGTATAATTTCAGGATTTAAACTATTACGCTAAACTTTTAAACGCATTATTCTATTTTTATGTTTTTCCTTTTTAATCTATCATTCACATATTCTGTAAGTAAGGCAATAACAACCGCAGTAATTGGTATAAAGAATATCATACCTATTATTCCGAACAAGCTGCCGCCGATGAGGGCCGCAAGCAATGTCCATACTGGTGCGAGTCCCACTGAATTGCCGACCACATGCGGATATATAAACTGACTTTCCACAAATTGTACTACTAAATATACACCTATGCATATCAGAGCTTTTACAGGATCAACCATAAGCGTTAAAACCGCGCCTATTAGGCAAGCTGCAAAAGCACCTATATACGGTATAAATGAGAAAACAGCTGCTAATACTGCTATAAGACTTGCGTAAGGAAGCTGTACTATTGTAAATGTTATAAAAATAAGCATAGCAAGTATTATCGCTTCAACGCATTGTCCAGATAAAAATTTTGAAAATGTCTTGCTGATAAAGGAAGCCACCGATACTATTTTTTCAGCTATTGGCTCTTTTATATGCGCATAAATCACCTTTTTGCTTTGTCTGGACAGATTCTTTTTATCAAGCAGAATATAAAGCGCGATTATTATTGCAAAAAGCGTATTCGCTGCTATGCTTACAGTTGATGTTGCAGCGCCTATAAGACTGTTCAGTATATTTCCAGCGCTGCTTGTTATGCTCGGAATGAGTGCGCCTATATTAAGACTTGATATCCACTGTGTTAGCCAAGTAGTATCTATATTATAGCTCTTAAGTACTTCTATCCATTCCGGTATTTTGGATTGAATAACGCTATATACATTAACAACCGACGATATTATTTCAGGTATTACTATTACGCATACTAGCACTATTACCAGTAATATACAGATAATAGTAAGCAGAAGGCTTACCATTCTATTTACTTTCGGCGATATTTTAAATTTAAGCTTTTGTGATATCTTATTAAGCAATTTTTCAAATCCACTCATAGGGACATTTAAGAAAAAAGCAATTATTCCTCCAGCTATTACTGGAATAAGCAGCTTACATACTGTTACTATAAAATTCCATATAACATTAATATGGTTTAGCCCAACAAACAGGCAGACGCCAAATGCAATAAACAGCAATATACGTTTAGTCTGCTTATCCATAATTATACCTCTCTTAATCTTTAGTAGTGCCAAAAGTCAAAAATCGTTTAGTTATTTTATTTACCTGGAAAATTGCAAATGCTTTTTATCTATCACCAAAGAAACATAACTTTTTATTAGAGCCACTATCCTACTTTGTTCAGTTTACTATCGGCAATACAAGATATAAAGTATTTTTACTTACCGAAATTTGGCGTTATAAAAATATATTATTTATATTATAATACCTTTTATCTATAATTAGCAACAATTATATTGTTTAGTTTGTCTTAACAGCTATATTACCTCTGACATACATAATTTATTCCCATAATTTAGGTTTTAGAATATTTTAATTTAAGCCGCCTGGTCCTCAGCGCCGGCATTATTGAGTCCGGCAAAGTAATCAAGCGCCGCTTTAACCTGAGAGTCATTCTCCGGCTCTAGTTTATAGAAATATTTAGCTTCGTCTTCTGTAAGGGAAGAAGCTATGTTTGGCTCAAGTCCCTGTCCGTCAAAATTAACGCCGCTCGGCGGATAGAATTTTGCTATTGTAATGCGTATTGCCGAGCCGTCAGAAAGATTGTATGTCTGCTGCATTACTCCTTTGCCATATGTCTTTTCGCCTACTAAAACTCCCTTATTCATGTCTCTGACAGACGCCGCAAAAAGTTCTGCCGCACTCGCCGTGCTTCCATTTGTAAGAACTGCCATTGGCAGATCTACACAATTCGCATCAGATGTAAATAAATCCTCTTTAACGCCGTTTTTATATTCTGCTGATACAAGCACTCCCTCCGGCAAAATATAATCAAGCATTTCCTCAACCGATGCAAGTGTACCGCCGCCATTATTTCTTAAGTCAAATATCAGCCCCGCGGCGCCCTGATTTTTCATTGAGTCTACCGCAGATTTAAACTGTGCAGGCGTACTGTCGTTAAAATCGGTAATTTTTATATACCCTATATTACCTATCATCTTCGACTGTACTGATATATCTGTATATTCCTGTCTTATAATTGTAAAATCAATATGCTCTTCTCCGCGCTTTACGGTAAATGTTACAGAGGTTCCGCTTTCTCCCCTAATAGCATTTACCGCCTCTGAATATCCCATTTCATTTACATCTGTTCCACCGACCTTGCATATCAGATCGCCTTTTTGAAGTCCAGATGATGCAGCTGGAGTGTTCTCCATTACATATGACACGTAAATATATCCCGTGTCAACATCCTGATATATATTTACTCCTATGCCTATATTTTTACCCATCATAGACTGCAGCGTTGCTTTATATTCGTCTGCTGTCATATACGCTCCCCACTTATCATCCAGCGCCGCTATATATCCCATCGCCATACCATCAGCTATTTTCGATGAATCAGTCTCATTTACGTAATTTTCGGAAACGATAGCGTCTATCTCATTAAGCTTGCTGTATGCTTCTTTCAATGCCTCTACATCTGTATAATCATTATTATAATAAGCCACAGATACTATTTGAGATATTGTAACAGCCACCGATACCGCAATTATCATAAGTGCTATTGTTACACCAAGTGGTACTTTCTTATTCATAGTCATTTATCCTTTCAGTCTATATATATTATATTGTTTATTGCTCAAATAAAATTATATACCTATATTTAAAAAGTATTCTTTTTGATAATTTCTTATAAAAATGGGCCGCCTTTTTTAAAGCAGCCCACTTATTTATAAAAGTATGTATATTAGTTAAAATAGTTCATTGGGTCTGTCGGAGAGCCATTTACTCTTATTTCAAAATGAAGATGCGGACCCGTGACACCGCCAGTATCGCCAACATAGCCTACAGTCTGCCCAGCTTTAACAGTTTGCCCAGCCGATACTGCAACTGATGACATATGCGCATAAAGCGTTACATAATGATTACTTTCAAATGAGCCATGGTCTACCATTATATAATTGCCATATCCGCCAGAATCATAACTTCTTTTAATTACAATTCCGTCTGCAGCCGCACCTATCGGACTGCCATATATCCCAGACTTAGCTATGTCAACGCCAGCATGAAGCTTATACTTTCCGCTTACCGGATTTGTACGGTAGCCAAATTTAGATGATATTGTATAACAGTTCGGCAGCGGCCATGTAAACATATCACTTTTATATACTATGCCTCCGCCGGAATTACTGTTGCTAAATTCACGATCGCCGTTATTTTTCTGAGATTCTGCTATTGCTGCATCTATTTCCGCCTGAAGCTTTTCCATGGCCTCATCGTTTTCCGAAATCTGATTATCAAGTTCTTCTGCCTTAGCGTTTAATGAATTTATAGCAGCATTTAATTCATCAAGCTCTTTTGTATACTGGACATTAAGCGCCTGCAAATCCTTTTTGCGCTCTTCGGCTTTGGCTTTCTGAGACTCTATCTCTGCCTTTGCCGCCTCAATTTCACTCATTTTCTGCTTTATGCTTTCCATAAGCGCATTATCTGCTTCTGTAACATTCTTTACAAGTTCTGACCTCACAAGATAATCGCTTAAATTTTCTGCGCTAAGCAGCAACTCAAGCTGTGAAGTGCTGCCTGTCATGTATATTGCTCTCAGTCTTTCCTCAAAAAGAGCCTTTGCATCCTGAAGTTCTACTTCCTTTTGTGCTATTTCTGCCTGCTTTTCATTTATCTTAACTTCGGTATCATTTATCTCTTCAATTACAGTATTAAGCATCGATTTGGTATTTTCAAGCTTTTCTTCATATTTATCAGCGAGCGCCTGTTTATCCGCCTGCGAATCCTTAAGTGCGTCTATTTCTTCCTGAAGTTCCTTATTTTTATCAGCTAAGTCAGCTTTTTTATCCTGCATGGAGCTTACTGAATCTGCTCCAGCAAAATATCTTACACTTGGTACTGCAAGAGCTACAAAAGCAGCCGACATAATTACTGCTGTCGATTTCAGTATAGTTTTCTTAAGTCCCACAAACATGCACTCTCCTTAACTTGAATATCTTAATTAATTCTATTTAATTTTTTATAAAGCGCTAAATTCGCTGCCTTCGCGGCGAAGATACTTAGATATCGTTATAATACTTGCTATAAGTCCTGATATAATGCCCAACGCCAAGAAAATGAGAAGAATCAGCCACATAAAGTCCGAAAACGGCACGGGATTGTATCCAAGTATATTTATTATCGGATTAAGCGCTTTTATCGCTAATTTGTAAAGCAAATATTCTACTCCTACAGTTAAAACTGATGCTATTATGCCTAACGTTATTCCTTCAACCATAAACGGAAATCGTATAAATCCGTTTGTAGCGCCTACCGCTTTCATTATGCTGATTTCAAGCTTTCGGTTGAACATTGTTATTCTAACTGTATTGGAAATGATGACCAGCGCTATAAGTGACAACAATACTATTATCCATATTCCAGCTGTGTTTATAGCGTCGCGTACTGTTGTAAGTATTACCGCCAAATCTCTTGAGGAATTATAGCTATCTACTCCATCAACATTCTCTATTGCAGCTATTGTCTGGTCATACTTCTCTAAATCTATCATTGATGCCCTCACTGTTTCGGGCATTATGGTATTTCCTTCTTCAAAATACTGATTAAAGTATTCTTTATATTCAGGACCCATTTCATCAAGTACTCCCTCAAGTGCTTGGGAGCTAGATATGTAGGTAGTCTCATCGGGATTGATATTGTCCAGACCTTTTATTTGCTCATAAACAGCTTGTGCTTGCTCGTCGCTTATATCCTCATCAAGAAATATCATTACAACATTTTGGCTCTCAATGCCCGACATTACCCTGTCAACATTTTCAGAAAAAGCTATTGCAATTCCCATAAGCAGCATGCTAGCCATAAGTACACCTACAGATGCTATAGACATCATGCGGTTAAGCCATATATTTTTCAGTCCCTCGCCTATGAGATATCTGACGCTTCTTGCTTTCATCAGAACACACCTCCGGCATTATCGGCAACTATGTGTCCTGTTTCTATCATTACAACACGCTTATCAAAATCGCGTACTAACTGATGCGCATGCGTCACCATTAAAACAGTCGTGCCACGGCGATTTATCTCAGCTAATAAATCAACAATCTCATACGCCATGTTAGGATCGACGTTTCCGGTAGGCTCGTCCGCTATTATCATAGACGGTTTGTTTACCAACGCTCTCGCAAGACCTACACGCTGCTGCTCACCGCCCGAAAGCTCACGCGGAAGATTTCTCGCCTTTCTTCCCAGTCCCACTAAGTTTAACGCATATGATACCCTTTTGCGTATCTCGCGCTTTGATGCACCGACTACATGCATCGGAAAAGCCACATTCTCAAACACATTCATCGTCGGTATCAAGCGGAAATCCTGAAACACAATGCCCATGGTGCGCCTTAAAAGCGGGACTTCCTTTTTGCGAAGGGATGACATCTTAAACCCGTTTACCAATATTTCACCGGCATCCAGCTTTTCCTCATGTATTATCAGTTTTATAAATGTGCTCTTGCCTGAACCTGAAGGACCAACTATAAACACAAATTCGCCTTTATCTATTCTCAAATTTACATCAGAAAGGGCCTTGGTACCGTTGTCATATGTCTTATATACGCCCTTAAACTCTATTAACGGCTGTACTGCGCCGCTTGACAATATCTGCTGATTAATTGTTCTCAACCTCTCAATACTTGACCGGATTAGCTGTTAAATATTTCTTTACCATAAGCGCTATTTTGAATATTATCGCATGATCAAATTCGCGTAAATCAAGTCCTGTAAGCTTCCTTATCTTTTCCAGTCTGTATACAAGAGTATTACGGTGAACAAACAGTTTCCTTGAGGTCTCAGATACGTTCAAATTATTTTCAAAGAAACGCTGTATTGTAAACAATGTCTCCTGATCAAGACTTTCTATTGAACCTTTCTTAAACACTTCCTGCAAAAACGTTTCGCAAAGAGTCGTCGGAAGCTGATATATAAGGCGGGCTATGCCAAGATTGTCATAACTTACTATGCTCTTTTCAGTGTCAAATACCTTGCCAACCTCTAACGCAACCTGCGCTTCCTTAAATGAACGCGCAAGCTCTTTTATGTTGTTTACACATGTGCCTATTCCAACAACGGCATAAGTGTAGAACTCGCTTGAGAGTGTATCCACTATCGAACGTGCAAGATTTTCAAGATCTTTTGTCTCAATCTCCGGCTTTACATCCTTTACAAGAGCTATGTCCGTCTCATTAACGTTTATTATAAAGTCCTTGTTCTTTTCTGGGAACAAATTCTGTATTACATCGTATACCGATATGTCGTTCTTGCTTACAACCCTTATAAGCAGGACAGCGCGGGAGATATCAGAATCAAAATGAAGCTCCCTCGCCTTGATATATATGTCGCCAGGAAGTATGTTGTCTAATATAACATTCTTTATAAAATTAGACCTGTCATATTTCTCGTCGTAATACTGCTTTATTGATGAAAGTGCAACCGCTACTATTGAGGCGTAGCGCGACGCCTGAAGATCTGCTCCTTCTACGAACACTACATATTCCGGACGCTGCGGCTGGCCAAACGGCTTATAGCTTATATTTCCGCGAACAAATCCGTCATATGAATTTGTTAAATCAGACGAATTAATGTCATGCGTTTCTCCTATTCGTGTTAGATCACTGCACGAGATGACTGTAAAAGTATCATCTAAAACACCTATGGTACGGTCTATTGTTTCTTTCATCTGATGTACAACACCTTGAAATAGACGGTTGGACATTTTTTCACTACCCCTCATCTGTTAAAATTATCAAAATCGTAACTCATTTCTACTATTCCATTGATATTTTACACAATTCACTATCTTTTTTCAAGTGATAATTGGCATTTTTTTAGTTGCAGATTACAAATAATTACAAATTTACAATTTGTTCATTTTTTGTTAATATTATTCCTCGATATTTTAAAAACGCTTTAATAATGCACCTTTTTGAAATTTATAGATATCTGATTTATGTTATTTAACACTATTTTTGCTCGCAACTGTAGTTTACATATTATTTTATGTGTCATTTTGTAACCATAATTTAAATTATCTACATTTTCTCGTTTCAATTATAGTTTTTGAATGTTAAAATTTATGCTATAATATAAAAAATAAATCCAAAGGCGTGATTTTATGCACCTCGGCAAAGTTTTGCTTGCCATGAGCGGCGGCGTTGATTCCTCGGCCGCTGTAATTTTGCTTATGAATTCCGGCTATCATGTTGAAGGCGCCACCATGCGGCTGTGGTCCGACAACGAAGAGGCAGCCGAAAACACCGTCGGTTCTGCCGCTGAAATCTGCAAAACACTTAATATAAAGCATCATGTGCTTGACTATAGGGACGATTTTAAAAATGAAATAGTAGAATATTTTTTAAGCGAATATCATAAAGGACGGACGCCTAATCCGTGCGTGCTGTGCAACCGACGCTTTAAATTCGGCAGATTTTATAATTACGCTATGTCGGCGGGCTTTGACTTCATATCAACCGGACATTATGCGCGCATAGCCGATGAAAACGGAAAAAAGGCGATACTTATCGCAAAGCATATTCAAAAAGACCAGTCTTATGTTCTCTACAATTTAAAGCAGGATATGCTAAGCCATATTTTGCTCCCGCTTGGTGATTTAAGCAAGAACGATGTTAGAAAAATCACAGCAGAATTTAATCTTCCATCAGCCGAAAGTCCGGAAAGTCAGGAAATCTGCTTCATAAGCAATGATGATTATATCGATTTTTTAAACAAATTCAGCACCATTAAAAGCCAGCCGGGAAACTTTATTGATTTAAGCGGAAATGTTTTAGGCCGGCATACTGGTATCACAAACTATACTATCGGGCAGCGAAAAGGACTGGGCGTGGCCTTTGGAGAGCCGCGGTATGTCGTATCAATTAACCCCGGCGATAACACAGTAACGCTCGGAGGCAATGACGACACATATTCGTCAGCGGTTTTGTGCAGCGACTTCAACTTCATAAATGATGATTATTTGAAGTATATCTCTTCTCATGCCAGTAATTCCTTCAGCTCAATAGACGACGAATTTTCAAGCTATGAGACGCAATCAGCTGTACAGGCAAAAATAAGGTATAAAAGCACACCGGCAGACGCTTATATATCAATACACAGCGGAAATTTGCGGGTTGATTTTAAAAAGCCGCAGCGTGCCGCTACTCCCGGTCAGTCGGTGGTGTTATATTGCGGCGACAAACTGATTGGCGGCGGCGTTATAGAAAGTGTTATAAAATAAGCTTCAGCTATTTTCAATTTTTTGCATATCGCTATTATATTTTTGCATTTAAACCGACTTATAAAAAATGGATGTATCTGCTTAGATACATCCATTTTTCGTTTTTATATATAGCAGCCGCATTATGAAGCGGTCAAAAATCTTTAAAGCTTAGACAGACTATAAATTACAGGTTATAAAATTTTACAACATACGATTTTATAATAAATCCGCAAAATTCAGCATGGCCTTAAATTTTTATGCTGCATTTTAACTTTACTGCATCTGTCAAATAGATATCTGCTATTTTTATTTATTGCATATTTCTGCGATAGTCAAGATAGCTCTCTAAAATAATAGCTGCCGCTAATGAATCTACTATTCCTTTCTTTTTTCTTCCCTTGACGTTGCCGTCTTTAAGCGCTGCATAAGCCGAGACGGTGGTGCTCCTTTCGTCCCAAAGCACTACCTCAGCCTTTGTATATTTACCTATCTTACCGGCTATTTCGCTGCACTTTTCAGCCCTTGGGCCTATTGTTCCGTTCATATTTACCGGATAGCCGACGACTATAATTTCCGCGCCTCTTTCCTCCGCCATGGAGGCTATTTTTTCTGCAAGGGCATTTTCATTGCTTTCTTCAATATTCCCCGCGGGGGTAGCCAGCATTTCCGACTTGTCGCAAAAAGCAACGCCTGTCCGTGCAAGGCCTAAATCTACCGACATTATTACCAAGTTATTGCGCCCCCATCACTTAAAACTTATAATCTGCTGTTTGTAAATGTAAAAACATAAAAACACTTTAAACGCATATACAAATATATTTTAAACTGCAATTATTCGTTAAAATAATTTTCGCTGTCCCTAAACCAATTCTGCTTTTCTATAGTAGATAAATCACTGTCCAAATGAGACGCATCGTTAAAATAAGCAACACTGCATGTTCCGTCATCGGCAAAAACAATTTTACTTACCGCCGTATTATCGCACCAGCCGACGTCGTTTAGTCTGTCTATTTCATAGCCCAGCGCGCGGCATAGGAATGCACGGATAGCGCAGCCGTGCGAGACAGCAGCGATAACTTTTCCTTTTTCTGCATTTACTATGCTTAGCACAGCGTCCCATATGCGATTATACAGCTCATGCATCGTTTCGCCGCCGGGCATTTTCACTTTGTCCGGCATATGCACCCAGTTATATGCTTCGCTCTCTGACAACAGCGGGAAATCTTTCCATGGCCGGTTTTCAAGACTGCCGCCGTTTATTTCAATAAGGCCGGGGCATATATTTATTCCCAGATTTTTGCCGCTTCCTACCGCCTCGGCAGTTTTGACCGCGCGGCGCAGCGGACTTGAATAAAGTGCATCCAAATGTATATCGGCAAAGCGGCGGCTGAGCTTTTCAAGCTGGCGTTTACCGTTTTCGGTTATGTCTGAATCATAATTGCCGTGAAATATTCTGTTTAAATTGCCATCCGCCTCACAGTGGCGTATGAGATACAGTGTCTTTTCCATAATTTTTCCTTTGATATGTATGCTTATTGCTCAGCAGCTAAAGCTTAATAAATCTGCGCATAGCCGGACTGCCGGCGCGGCAATAATGCCCAAGCGAGAACATAGGACAGCCGATATGTGTACCGTTATTAGAAATACTTTTACAACGGGAGAAAATATAATACTATTTCAAAAAAATAAGCTGCGAATAGTCGACTGTGTAACAATGCAGTCGAAAGCATCCGGATGAGAACCATATACAATTAAGCAGCATTTACACCGCAGCCAAATAAATACCGCACCGCTGCTTAATCATGACCACCGGCTGATTTTGCAGATTGAGTTAGCACCATAAGAGTTTTTGCAAAAAAACATCTCAGCGCACGGGATTTATTTTAATTGCACCGCTTGTCTTACAGACCGTTAACAGGCAGCTGTTCCAACGGCGGATTTCCAGCGCTAAAATTCTCTGTTAGCAACTTGCTTTGCTACATACCTGAAAATAGCTTTTTACGTGTTTCCCCGCCAGCAAAGTCGCCGCTTTACATAAGCCATAAAAAATTCCCATTAAAACATAACGGCGATTTCAAATGGCGCGGCTCTCTTTACAAATGCGATAAGCCGCGCCCTGAAATTTACCACAAATTTACCTTGCCGGTAATCTCGCTTATATTTTCAAGTCCCGCGCTTTCGGCGTATTTTTCCAGTCCGTCTATAATTTTTATAGGAGCATACGCATCGCTGAACATGGCAGTACCCACCTGCACGGCGGACGCACCGGCCAGCATCATCTCCACCGCCATCTGCCACGTGGATATGCCTCCCATGCCTATTATCGGAAGCTTTATGCTGCGGTAGACCTCGTTGACCATTCTAACCGCCACAGGAAATACCGCGCCGCCGGACATGCCGCCGGTATTGTTTTTGAGTATCGGACGGCGAGTGTTAATATCTATGCGCATGCCGGTAATCGTATTTATAAGCGATACGGCATCGGCCCCCTCTGCCTCCACCGCCTTTGCTATTTCCGTTATATCCGTTACATTCGGCGATAATTTCATAATAACCGGCTTCGACGTGCTTCGCCGCACGGCTTTTGTCACCGCTGCCGCCACCGACGGGTCGGTTCCGAAAGCCATTCCCCCGCTTTTAACATTCGGGCATGATATATTTACCTCTATCATATCCACTTTTTGTTCGTCAAGCTTTTCCGCTACAGCGGCATAGTCGTCGACAGAGCTTCCGGCTATGTTCGATATTATCACCGTATCCTGCTGTGACAGCCAGTCAAGCTCGTCGGATATAAGCGCGTCAACGCCCGGGTTCTGCAGTCCTATGCTGTTGAGTATCCCGGACGGCGTCTCAGCTATTCTCGGCGGCTCGTTGCCCATGCGAGGAGCTATTGTCGTGCCCTTAAGGCTTATTCCGCCCAGTCTGCTCAGCGGATAAAACTCGCTGTATTCCCTGCCAAAGCCATATGAGCCGGAAGCCGTTATAACTGGATTTTTAAATTCCACACCTGCTATTTTTACTGACAGCCTGTCCATTACCACACCACCTTTGAAGCATTAAACACCGGACCGTGCGTGCATACCTTTAAGTATGTCTCCTCACCGGCAAGTTTTATTTTGCAGGCACATGCAAGACATGCACCGACGCCGCAGCCCATGCGCTGCTCAAGAGACACAAAAGTAGTTATACCATGTTTTTCTCCCACAGCCGCCACCGCTTTAAGCATAGGTGTAGGACCGCAGGCTATGATTACGTCTATTCCGCCTTTGGCTATTTCTGACTCAAGAGGAACAGTTACAAGCCCGTGCTCGCCGTAGCTGCCGTCGTCGGTAGTTACTACCGTGTCGCATACAGCTTTATAGTCCTCTTCCAATATAACGGCGGATTTATTCCTAAATCCCAGCACCGCGGTGCAGGAACGCTCGCTGTTGTCGGCAAGGTACTGCTTTGCCGCGCCCAGCAGTGGAGGTGTTCCTATTCCTCCCCCGACTACCGCCATCCTGCGCGATTTTGCGGGTATGGTAAAGCCGTTTCCCAGAGGACCCAGCAGATTTATAATTTCACCTTCGCATAGGCGCGACATCCATTCAGTCCCCTCGCCGCGCACCTGATACACCATGCGGATATTTCCGCTCTCTTTATCTATTTCACATATCGAAATCGGCCGACGCAGCGGCTTATCAGAGCAAAGTATATTTATAAACTGTCCCGGACGCGCTTTCTCAGCTATAGACGGACAATTTACCAGCATATCGTAAAAGCCGGACTGTATTTCGCTGTTTTTAATTATTTTAAAATCGTCCTGGATATATTTCATTCGCATTTCCTCCATTTGTAATATATGTAAGCACTTAAGCCACGTCTTTATACCAAGCGTCTATTTACCGCCATATAAATATCTATTCATATTTAAAGCTTCAAAATTTAAAACATATTCAGCACAAAAATGATGCGGGGCGAAAGCGTCAAATGAATATAGTTTAAAAGGCGCGGAATATTAGGCTTTTGATTAATATAAGCGGAGCAATAATAAGCTTTTGCTGTTATGCTAAATTTTGCCATATACTCTATAAGCTGTATTTTGCCATGCCAATATAGAAAGTAATGAGGTATACGCTTCTATATAGATTTTGATTGACTTGCTTATCGGCAAAAACTATATTCATCCCGACAATCTTTGCAATAATCTGCGGATTTTGCCGCATTCTAAGCGGATATGTCGGCATGCTTTATTTATAACAAAAGTGCCTTAAATGTCCGCGGCCGCTATTTTAACGCAGCAGATTAGCAGGAGTTATTTTAAGTTAATCAGAGAAGTAATCTCGTCACGCATGCGTATTGCCTCGGCTCTTGCGGCCTGGGCAAACTCTTCCTCTGGCAGTCCCTGCTTTTTATATGCATACATAATGCCTCTTGATGAATTGACAATGGCACCAAGTCCGTTTTCGTCAAAGCCGCCGGCAACGTCGGCAGCGCCGCCGCCCTGCGCGCCGTAGCCCGGCACAAGGAAAAAAGTATGCGGCAGTCTTTTGCGCATATTGCTGAGCTGCTGCGGATATGTCGCGCCTACTACTGCGCCTATATGCGAGTATCCATACTCACTGTCTGTGCCCTCTCCCCAAGTTTCGCACAAATCGCCCATGGTTTCATATATCGTTCTACCCGACGCGTCGATGTCCTGAAGCTCGCCGGAAGATTTGTTGGAGGTTTTGCACAGGACAAATATTCCCTTATCCTGAGCTTTGCATATCTCGCTCAGCGGAGCTATCGCGTCGCTGCCAAGATATGCGTTTACTGTAAGCGCATCCGCCCCAAAAGCGGTATGCTCCGTTCTGCCTATTTTTGTCGTGCCCAAATGGCCCTTTGCATACGCATCCATAGTGCTGCCTATGTCTCCGCGCTTGGCGTCGGTTATTACAAACATGCCAAGACTTTTAGCATAATCTATCGTATATTTAAGCGCTCTTACGCCATGCCAGCCGTACATCTCATAAAATGCCGCCTGCGGCTTTATTGCCGGTACTATGTCATAAAGCGCGTCGATAAGCGCGGTATTGAAAGCTATAAGCATCTGCTCCGCCGCTTCGAACGTCTCTCCGCACTCTCTTATCGCCGACTCCCTTATAAATGAGGGTATCTGCATTATGTCCGGGTCCAGCCCGGCCACCGACGGATTTTTAGTCTCGATTATTTTTTTTATAAGCTTGTCAAATGACATATTAACGCTCCTTTTCCATATTTATATTTTTGAATTTTTTACATCGGTTTTTATATAATCGACGCAATACCTGCCGCCGATTGCTGCGGCAGTTTTACGAGGTGTACAGGCGTCAGGCCGGCTATGTAAAACAATACGCACTCCTGCTGTGTTATACGGCGGAGAGGGCAGATATTCCATGTATTAAACAAACATACCGTACTCTTCTCTCGCATTATATAGCGCTTAAGTTAAATTTAGCTATAATTACGTCTACAAAAGCGAAAATGATTTACGCCCGGTAAATAATATTGCCGCCGCATATTGTCATCTTTACTACTCCATAAAAGGACATATTCTTAAATGCCGTGTTTTTAGATTTTCCATGAAGTTTATTTACATCAACCTTAAACTGCTCATGCGGGTCAAACAGGACAAAATCCGCTCTGTCGCCTTGATTAAATCTGTTTGCCGCTGTACGCAGTATAGCCGCCGGATTATAGGTGAGCATCTCGAACATCCTGAATATATCTATATGCCCCGCCCTTACAAGGTTGGTGTAAGAGATTGGAAGAAGAGTTTCAAGCCCTATAATACCGTTCGGCGCCCTTTCAAAATCAGCCTTTTCCTGCGGAGTGTGCGGTGCGTGGTCGGTTGCCAGAGCATCTATTGTGCCGTCTGATATTCCTCTTATCACGGCCTCGACATCTTCACGCTCTCTCAGCGGCGGATTCATCCTGTAATCAGCATCGCGTGAAAGCAGCGCATCATCTGTTAAAGTAAAATAGTGCGGCGCTGTTTCACAGGTTATCTTTACTCCCCGGCGCTTTGCGTCCCTGATAATAGCCAGCGAGCCGCGGGTGCTTACATGGCAGATATGTATGCCGCAGTTCGATGCCGCTGCCAGCGCCATTTCCCTTGCCGTAGAAGCATCCTCCGACGCGCGGTCAATGCCCTTTACGCCCAGTCGGCGGGAAATTTCGCCTTCGTTCATTATTCCACCGTTTACTATATTCAGGTCCTCTGCATGCGATAAAACCGGCGTATCGAGCGCTGCCGCCTCTTTAAGCGCCTGCAGCATAATCCGCGCATTTTCCACCGGCCGGCCGTCGTCGGAAAAAGCCGACGCGCCCGCCGCTTTTAAAGCGGCAAAATCCGACAGCTTATCGCCGCGCATGTTCTCAGTTACACAAGCCGCCTGCAGTATGTTTATGCCGACATTTTCCGCCCGGCTCAGTATGTCGCTCAGCACCTCAACACTGCTCACCGGAGGATTTGTATTCGGCATGGCGAGCACTGTAGTTACTCCGCCGGCGGCGGCGGCAGCCGACATAGTAAACATGTCCTCCTTATGCGTCTGGCCGGGGTCGCGCATGTGCACATGCATGTCCACTATTCCCGGACCGCATAACAGACCGTCGGCGTCTATTACATCATCTGCATCTCTTTCTATTAAAAATGAAATCTCCTTTATTTTTCCATCCTCTATATATATGTCCTGCTTGTTAAGCGACCTGTCGGCACAATTTATGACAATCGCATTTTTTATCAGTAATGTTTTCACTTTTTCACCGCCTAAAGCAACAGCATTGATTTATAATCTCTAAATATTTATTTTATCATATACGCTCTCTGCTTGTCCATATAATAATGCTTTTATTCTTGTCGATAAACGGATGCTTACCGCTAAAATTTGCACTAAACAGCATCTGCGTTATTTTGTTCCCCTAATTATTGGAAGCACATCGCTAATGGTTTTAACGCCTATTACTTCAATGCCGGCAAACTGCTGCATATCCAGCTTTTTAAGATTATTAACAGGTATAATACATTTTTTAAAGCCCAGCCTTTTTGCTTCAGCTATTCGGGATGCGGCGTTGCTTACCGCCCTTGTCTCGCCCGCAAGGCCTATCTCGCCGAATGCTATTATATCTTCGGGTATAACTATATCAAGCATGCCGGACATAAGCGACAATGCCACAGTAAGGTCTGCGGCCGGTTCGTCAAGCCTGAAGCCGCCGACGACGTTCACATATACGTCTAAGTTGGAAAAATAATATCCCGCGCGCTTTTCCAGTATGGCTAAAATGAGGTTAAGCCGGTTATAGTCAAAGCCCGTCGCCACCCTGCGCGGATTGCCGAAGCCCGTCTTGGACACCAGCGCCTGCACCTCTGCCAGTATAGGGCGCGTGCCCTCCATAACGCAGGCGACGCACGAACCCGCAGTATTGACCGGACGGCCGGAAAGCAGCATTTCAGACGGATTGGGCACTTCCTCAAGGCCGCTGTCGCTCATTTCAAATACTCCTATTTCGTTGGTCGCTCCATACCTGTTTTTTACGGCGCGCAGCATGCGGTAGCTAAGCCCCCTGTCGCCCTCCAGATAAAGCACAACATCTACTATATGCTCAAGAACCTTTGGGCCGGCAATGTTGCCGTCCTTGTTCACATGCCCCACAACAAAAATCGGTATGTCAAGCGCCTTTGCCGTGCGCTGAAGCACAGATGTGCATTCCCTCACCTGCGCTACAGTTCCCGGCGACGATGAAAGCGATGTCATATTCATAGTCTGTATTGAATCTATTATCACAATATCCGGTGATATTTTTTCTATGTAGTCGGCTATGCTTAAAACATCAGTTTCAGTGAGTATGCTTAATGACGCCGACGACACTCCCAGTCGGGCGGCCCTTATTTTAAGCTGGCGCCGCGACTCCTCACCCGATACGTATAATATGCTTAGTGCTTGCCCAAGATATTCACATATCTGAAGCAGAATAGTTGACTTTCCGACGCCGGGGTCGCCGCCGAGAAGTATAAGCGAGCCTTTTACTATGCCGCCGCCCAGTACGCGGTCAAGCTCATTGAGGCCGGTTTTATAACGATTTTCGTCTTTAAAGCTTATCTCATTAAGCGGCACGGCGCTTAATGTTTTAACCGGCGCTGATACCCTGCCGGTTTCCGGCGATGCAGACACCGTTTCTTCAACAAAGGAGTCCCATGCACCGCAGTCGGGGCATTTACCCATCCATTTTGGCTCGCGGTGCCCACACTCAGAACATACATAAGACGTTTTTAAAGCTTTAGCCATTCTCTTTTCCTCTCTGTTTTCACTTAAATCTGCGAATTTATTTCTAACTAAATATACGAATAAATCATATGCCGTCCATCCTGCCCGGTTTCCGGCAATACAAATGCCGTTTCTTCAAAAATAAATCACACACACTTCAGCCGTAGATGATTTCGCGACGCAGCTTGAATTTCTTAGTCCTATTATGCTGCTGTGAGCGAGCTTAGATAATTTATTTGGCAATTTATAGTATCTTACCGATTACTCAATAGATAAAAAATTGCTTTAATTATAAGGCACAAAGCTTAAAATCTGTTTTATTTGAATGATTATATACAGGCAAAATTCAGCATCGCACATATAATTAGCACTGTCTTTCTATAGCACCACAGCATTTTATTCTCCACTGCTGCAATATGTAAGTATTCCGCTCATTATTGCAAAGCTCATCTGCTGCTGATATTCGCTCGTTTTCAGCTTTGCCGCCTCTTCCGGATTTGACAAAAATCCGCACTCTACCATTACCGCTGGAATTTGCGCATTATAAAGCAGATACAGCGCGTCTGTCGCCTGCTTTATCTGGCGGGTATTGTCGTTTTGCAGCTGCCCCTTTATAGTATCCTGAAGTATCTGTGCAAGTGCCTTGCTGCTTGAATTATTCGGCGAGTAAAACACCTGCGCGCCGCTGTATTTGCTTTCAGTGTACATATTCTGATGAATACTTACAAATATCGCGTCCTTGTTGTCATTTATCACCTTAAGCCGGTTATTGAGATCGGTATTCTTTTTGGTGCGCGTAGTATTTGCAGCCGGGTCGTGGACGGATATATCCTCTTCACGTATCATAATAACCTTAAAGCCAGATGAAGTAAGCATATCGCGCAGATTGAGAGAAATAGCCAAATTTATGTCTTTTTCAATTATTCCGTTTGCCACGGCACCTCCGTCAAAGCCGCCGTGGCCCGCGTCAATTATAATTGACGGATAATCTGCGCTGTTAATCATGGCCGGCTGTGCCTTATTATTCACATGATTTGCTATGCAGGTAACTATAAGCGCAGCGATAAGAGCTATAGACGTTATAACAACATTCTTAGTTTTAAGCATATATATCCCTCCACATAAAAGCTTTATGCGGAAAGATATATTTTTAGAATATGCTGCTCGTCTGTTATTAGTATCGCAAAATTTATCACTTAACATAATTTAGCGATAAATTTTCCGCTCT
>JAUUSE010000035.1:0-18563 GCA_030842085.1 Bacillota bacterium
AGGGATAAAGACGAAGAAAGGGTCGTCAGGGAAAGACTATTTCGGCATAATACGGCGGACAACTGCACCGGCGGTGTTAATAGAGGTATGCTTTATAAACAATCCGGATGACATGCTGCGGCTTGACTGCGAGGCGGCGGGGCGAGCGATAGCGTCGGGCATACTCAAGATGTATGGAGATAATATTTCTGACAATGCGCAGCAAGACAATACAGCCAGCGGCGATGAAACCAATACAAGCAGCAAAGAAGCTCAGGTGCGTCAGGCTAAGACAGCGGAATTACAGCGAATATTAAACGAGTGGTACGCAAGCGGGCTTAATGTCGACGGCATATGGGGCCCAAAAACAGCCGCGGCGTGCGATAATAATTTGCTTAAGTACAAAAGCCCCATGATAAGGACAACATATGTAACGTACATACAGCAGCTGTTGGGTGTCGCCGGATTTGCCACCGATGTAGACGGTGCATACGGTCCAGATACCAAAGCTAAAGTTATCGACTTCCAGCGTTCTGCATCTCTTTCCGTCGACGGCATTGTCGGCAAAAACACCACAAAATCCCTCATCGACAAGTTTGTCGAGATTTATAAAAATTTGTAGACTATGGATAATCTTGTACTTTCCGACTGGCTTTATCTTATTTCCGCTTTAGGAGTAATTGTCGCCCTAATAGGAAATGTCGGCGGTATTATAAGAAACAGAAACAAAGAAGCTGCCAGATTAGCCGGCATGGAAAAGGATATTAAGCACATACGTGAAAAAGTCGATATAAACGATGTTACAATGAAGTCAATTGACTCAAAAATGGATGGTATCGATAAGCGCCTTGTCGCCGTAGAATCCAGCACCCGACAGGCCCATAAGCGCATTGATGAATGGCGCAGCCTGCTGTAATGATTTTGCATTTTTTAGCCGTGTTCTTATTTTTTATTTATAAGGAGCGCTTTATATTGCGCATAAGCCCCACTCTTAGTTAAATCAAATATTTAATACTTTAAAATCAGATTTTGTCCGGCATAGAAAATATATTTATTGCTTTTTACTTTTTGCAATGAAAAACTCAATTCTATTTACGGAAACTCCCCCTGTTCTTGTGAGAATTAGTTTTTCTAAGGCAGTTACTATAAAAGCGGGCGGCTAAACAGCCGCCCGCTTTCTCTATTTTATACAGCAATCTTTGTCTGTGCAAATTTTATTTAAACTTATGCAATTATAAAGGACCGCGCCGCAATCAGCACCTTGATGCGCCGTTTTACAAAATAAACATATATAAATTAAATTTCATATTTCTTTATACGTTTTACCGTCTCCTCAGCAAATTCAGTATATATGCTTGCACCTTTTGCAATATATTCTTCATTATCCTCCTTACCGCATATCATAGCAAATACATTGCCTATAGCGCGCTCTTTCTCTTTGCCGCGCTTTAACGCAAGATAATAAAAAGACAGCTCGCCGGCTGAGCATATGTCATTATACAGCCGCTCATCCTCCTGCTTTACCGCCTCTAAAAAGGAATTGAGCGCTACATTACTTACATTCTCATCCCGGATATTGTCTTCTATTGAGCTTATTGCAGAAAATGACAGCAATATTCGCTTATTATATGCATCAACATCATTGTCGTCATATGCAAAATCATCGCTGTCAAACACAAGAGATACAAGCTCACGGCCCAGTTCATCCGCTTTGGTCAGTCGCCCGCTTTCTTTCTCCGTAAGCAGATTGTCGGCTATTTCTTCTATGTCCTCCTCAGGCTGCATATCTTTTGACGGACGACTGCCGACTATTTTCATATCTCTGTCCATTTCATCAAAAGCCATAATTATTTCTCCTGTCTCTCTTTATATTCCCTCAGTGCTTTCGCAAACTGATCAGGGCAGGACGTCCCCTTATATCCGCATTCTATTCCCGACAGCTTTTCTATTACATCATCTATTTTCATGCCCTCTGTCAGACGCGCTACGCCTTTCAAATTGCCGTTACAGCCGCCTGTAAATTTTACTTTCTTTATTACATCGCCCTCTGTTTCTATCTCTATCTCCCTTGAACATACGCCAGAAGGCCGGTATTTTATTACAGCCATAAACATCTCCCATTATTATTTCTATTTTATCCCTATATTATAAATGCTTTTTTATTTAAGTCTTAAATTTTCTAATTTTGCTGTACGGTTTAAGCTGACTGACAATATATTTCCGAATAAAACAATATTGCCAAGCGTGGGTAAACAGCAGTCAGAATATTTGCCAAATATATCGCTTAAAATATTCCAAGACGGTTATATCTACCCCGCCATACCGATAAGGCGTTCAAGCTCGCTGTCCGGAGTTACGCACATTCCGACCTGCGCGGGCCGTGATGTAAACATGCCGTGGAAGTCACTACCGCCCGTCTTGATTAAATTATATCTATCGGCAATTTTTTCTATGCGCTCACTGTCGCCGGGTCTGTTGCGAGAATGCCACACCTCTATACCGTCGATATATCCACCCGCTGCAAGCTCCTCCGCCAAGTCAAAGCTGTCGTATACCGGCGGATGTGCAAGCACTATCACCGCACCCGACGCACGCGCCGCTTCTATAATTTCATACGGGTCGGGATATATTATTTTCTCCGTGAGTATACCACTTTCACTGTTCAGCAAATAATTGAAATCTGCTCCAAATATCGATGTGCAAAATCCGGCGTCCATTAACCCTTTCATTATGTGCTGCTTATATATCGACTTGGACTTTTCAGTGCGTTTAATAAAAAATCTCTCGTCTATTGAAAAATGCTCCGCCGCGCGTTTTATCATTATCTCGCCGGCCGTACGACGGTCAGACAATATTTTATCGCAAAGAGATGCTAAGGGACCCTTATCTTTCCACATATAACATAATATATGCACTCTGCGTTCGCGTTTATAATCATACGCCGACATTTCTACGCCGGGTATTATTTTTATGCCATCTATGCTTGCATCGCCCTCATATAGCGTATCATGATTAGTAATCGCCACTGCCTTAAGTCCCGCGTATTTCGCGAGCTGAGCTATTTCCTCCGTTTCCATGCTGCCGTCAGACAGCACTGTATGTATATGAAGATCTGTCATTTCCAGTCATCCCTGTATATAATTTATTTAAAAGATATATAAATCATTATTAAGCAGCAATAATGTTTAAAGTAAATCTTTCTATGCCCGCCTGTAAAGACGTTTTATATGCCCTACATCAAAATCTTTTTCTATTTATTAGTATAACCCCTTTAATAAATTTCGGCAATAGAATATTATGCAATTTTTGGTATTTACTAAATGAAAGTTTTGTAATATAATATATCAGCATACAGTAGTTACCTACTTTAGTTATAAAATGCTGCATATTGCAGCAGAAAGGTCTGCTAGAATATGATTGAGAAAAACGATTCTTTGCTTCCATTTACTGTTATAGACAGGAGATATAACACGGGTATAAAAAGTCCGCCTACGGTTTTATGTGAAACCGATTCTGTGGATGATATGCTCAAGCTGATTGTCCCACCTTCCACTATTATAGTTTATGTGGACAATATGGGAATATGCTATAATAAAGATGGCTCTGTGGTGTTGGGCAGCCTTTATGATGTTTGTTGCAAAGTGGCCTGTAAAATGCTTCTCACGCTTTATGTGCGCAGCGAGGCGGCGGCTGATTTTGTAATAAACTTCTGCAAGCAGTATAATATTATGGATATTTCGGTTATGTCGGATGACATGCAGCTTGTTAAAAAAATGCGCGAAGCGCTTCCTACTGCCCGCGGAGTTATAGATTTCCGCGCTATGACTGAAATTAAAGAGCCTATGAGCATAGTTTCTTCTGTTAATTCGCATCATGCCAAAACCGCAGTTATAAACGGCAGCATAGCTTCACGTCCGCTCCTGCGTTATCTCCAGCAGCGTATGATTACAGTATTTTTATTCGACGATTCTACATCTGATACAGAGCTGCACTGCATAATACAGTATGGGCCCAATGGTATAATTACTGCAGACCCGGATAAAATACGCACAGCTTATGAAATTTATCCAATGGAAAATACTATTGTTCGTCACCCGTTCATAATAGGACACCGCGGCATCCCAGATCAGGCGCCGGAAAACACCATGCCCAGCTTTAAGCGCGCTGTTGAGTGCGGTGCCGAAACTCTTGAAACCGATATACACATTACATCTGACAAACAGCTTATTATAATGCACGATGATAACTTCGGCCGCACATCTGAAGGCAGTGGGCTTGTTCGCGAAATGACATTTGACGAGCTTACTCACACTACTGCTGATAAGCTGTGGAAAGGTACACAATATGAAGGCGCGCTTATTCCCTCATATGAAGAATTCCTTGAATATAATAAAAATAATGACTGCGTACTTTTTGTCGAAATAAAGGAAAATAATTCCGAGATAGTAGACAAATTCCTAGAAATTACTGATAAGTATGACATGCGTTCACATATCTGCGTGATTTCTTTCTTTACAGAAATGCTTCAGTATCTGCACAAAAAAGCGCCGGATATATCGCTGGGCTTTTTATGGCTCATTATAGATCCTGAAAAGGATGTAATGGAAGAATGTGAGCGCCATATTAATTTAGCGACGGAGAATTTCGCCTGCATGGATCTTAATATAAACCGAACAAACAGGTATTACTATGAAAACCTTATGCACCGCGGGCTTACCGCGTGGCCGTGGACCTATGAAAATCCTCCGGGAGCCGATAATTTATATAAAGAGTATTTTTACGTTATGGGCGGCATGACCACCAACAACTGCGAATGGACGGCCAAATATCCTGTAGACTTGACATCCGAAAAGTCGGTTTATTCTGTGCCTGCAGGGCAAAGCATTGACATAAAGGGCTTTGTTACAAACAGACTTAAAAATAAGTCGCTTGCTGAGTGCGACATCTTCGTAACGGACGGCAGAGAATATGTATCTGTCAATGGCTGTAAAGTAACCGGCGTACATCCGGGCAAAGCTTCTATAATACTCCGCCACACTTTCCCGTTCGGAGATTACAGCATGACCATTTACTCGGTGCCTGTTGAAATCCTTGTAACGGAGGCTCCGTCGCAGGATTAACACAGCTGCTTATACAGAATAATTATCCCGACTGACTTTAGTCAGCCGGGATTTTTTATTATATTAATATCTATTACAGCCACTTAGTCAAACAATCTACAGACTGCTAAACCGACTTGTCGAAAGGTGCACACAAGTCTAACCAAAAATATTGCTGGGCAGTTCCTTGCTTATGCTTTCCTAAAGCGCTTTATCTGCCAGTAAAATCAATATTTGGCCGCTTGGGCGAAAGTATAATACTTTCTACACTCTGCAGCCAAAATTATAATGTTTTTATGCGCGGTCGACGCTTTATAATCCCACGCTAACATGCGGCAACATACGCCCCGCAAGGCTGCCAGACTTATAAAGCTACAACCTATACGCAAATCTGCTCGCAGCTGGATTTATAATATTCTGCAACACACGCTGTCCGACGCCGAGTTGCCAGCACCCGGCTGATGCGCCCTTTCCGGCTTTTTTATCGATTATAAAGCCTTAAAGCTATATGCCGCCGTATATAAATAATTATTTTAACTCCACGACCGTTACGCCGCTTTCACCCTCGCCATATGTGCCAAGCCTGAAAGACTTGACGTGCTTGTTTGTCCGCAAATATTTTGTAACGCCGGTGCGCAGTGCTCCGGTGCCCTTGCCATGTATTATCGTTACAGTTGTAAATCCGGAGAGCACGCAGCTGTCTATAAATCTGTCCATATCAAGTATAGCATCCTCTACCGTCTGCCCGCGTATGTCAAGCTCCATATTCGACGTCTTAGTCACCTCTGCCCGTTTGCCGCGCGATGCGCTCCTTGGCGACGCCTGCTTATTCTTTGCTTCTGTAATGCGTAAATTATCAAGCGGCACGCGCATTTTCATTATCCCGGCCTGAACAAGCGCCCATTTTTCTTTTTCAGGTGCATCGAGCACAATGCCGTTTTTGCCTATATCCGCTATTACAACACTATCTCCCGGCTTTAATGCGCGCGGCAGTGTGTATTTTTCCGAAATCTGTCCTGTCACCGGGTCAGCGGCGTCCTCCAGCTTTCCTATTCCGGATTTTACCGCTGCACGCGCCGCACGCAGCATGTCGGCCGCAGGAGCCTCTCTTTTCTTAAGCTCCTCCAGCTCGTCCAGCAAATTCATCGCCTCGTTTTGGGCCTTATCGACTATATTCCTTGCCTCGTCACGCGCCGACGCTATGATTTTTTCCCTCTCTTTTTCCAGCTCGCGGCGGCGGCTGTCGTAATCTGATTGCATGTCCTCAAGCTCGCGGCGCAGCTCATGCGCCCTGCTCTGCTCCTTTTCTGCTTCAGAACGCGCGCTTTCCAGCGCCTGCACAACGCGGTCAAACCGCTTATCCTCTTCAGATATGAGGCTGCGGGCATGCCCTACTATCTCCGGCGGCAGTCCAAGCCGCTCAGATATTGCAAAGGCGTTTGAGCGGCCCGGCACGCCTATCAAAAGGCGGTAGGTTGGTTTTAGTGTATTTACGTCAAATTCGCAGCTGGCGTTGCCCACACGCTCGGTGTCGAGGGCGTAGGATTTAAGCTCAGCATAATGCGTAGTTGCGGCTATTTTGCTGCCCACTCCCTTTATATGCTCAAGCACCGATACGGCTAAGGCGGCACCCTCCGCAGGGTCAGTACCGGCGCCCAACTCATCTAAAAGAACGAGCGAACGTCTTGTCGACAACGATATTATATTTATTATATTCGTCATGTGCGAGGAAAAGGTAGAAAGCGACTGCTCTATGCTCTGCTCGTCACCTATGTCTACCAGCACATTTTCAAAAAATGATACCTCCGATTCATCATCCGCCGGTATCATTAGTCCGCACATGGCCATAACGGTAAGCAGACCTATTGTTTTCAGTGTCACCGTCTTGCCTCCGGTATTGGGTCCAGTTATTACCAGTGTATCGTAATCTATTCCAAGACCTACTGTCACCGGCACTACCCGCTCTTTGTCTATAAGCGGATGCCGGGCGCGCTTAAGCATTATGCGGCCGCGATTGTTAATCTCCGGGCGTATGGCTTTCATGTCATATGCCAAGTTTGCGGCGGAGAATATCACGTTAAGCTTTACAAGAGAATTGTAACTGCTTATAATGCTGTCGGCAAATTCGCCCGCCTGTGCAGAAAGGCCGGCGAGTATTCTCTCTATCTCCGCTTTTTCGGCGTTTTGCAGCACCCGTATCTGATTATTCATCTCCACTACCGCCATAGGCTCAATAAACAATGTCGCGCCTGATGCGGACGTGTCGTGCACTATGCCGCTGACGCTGCTTTTATATTCCGCCTTTACGGGTATGACATAGCGTCCGTCGCGTATGGTCACTATAGCGTCCTGCAGATATTTTACCACCGACGCCTGATGTATCATGCTGTCCAGCTTATCCTTTATGCCAGAGGAAGCAGAACGTATTTTGCGGCGTATATCCGCAAGCTGCGGTGACGCGCTGTCCGCCATTTCGTCCTCAGACAGTATTGAGCTGGTGATAAGCTCTTCAAAATATTTATTCGGCACAAGCTGCGCAAAATACTGCGATATGCTCATTTCTTCAATCTCTGCAGCATCCTGCGACCACTCGGCAACCGACCTTACGGCGCGCAGCAGAGAAGCAATGTCAAGCAGCTCGCCCATGCTGAGCACCCCGCCCGTTTCCGCCTTTCTCAGCTGATGCGCGACATTTCTCATGCCGCCGAACGACGGTGTGCCGTGCCGCGCTTCAAGCGTATATGCATCAAATGTAAGCTGCATGCGCTCGCACTGCTCATCCTCGCTTTTGGCGGGACGCAGGCTCAGCGCCGTTTCACGCGCGTCCTCGCAGGCTGTATATCCGGCTAAGCGCTCAAGCACCTTGTCAAGCTCCAGCGCCTTTAAATGCCGGTCAAGCTTATTCATAGTTTATCCTCCATAAAAGCGTTTTCTGTTTTTATTTACTCATATTTGTTGAAATCCTTATGGATATAGTCATATATTCCCGGTTTGCTTCTCACGCAGTCCCAGCATGGATTTTAATCATCCAAAAATGCCGCTTAAACAGCAGGTAACGCCAATCATATAATTCCATTTTTGACCGAATAGTAAAAATCCAGCGTTTTATATGTCCTATCAGTCTGGGAAAGCAGATATTTTTCCGTTATATCCGATAAAAATTCAAGCCCTTCACTTTTAAGGGAAAAAGCGAATATTTTCGTCATATCGGAATAAACAATATGCCGCATCGCCGCCAATACTCCGGCGGGCAGCTCTGTATATCTGCTTACAGCCTCGCCGGCATTTGCAATGCAGTCGCTGCAAAGCAGATGCCCGTTTACTTTATCAAAGTACATCTTTGCCTTTTCATACTCACCACAGGCAGAGCAGGCCACTAAATCCGGCTGATAGCCCGACAGGCACAGCAGGCGCAGCTCGGTTACCGCCTTTATCAGGCTAAGCGGACGGCTGCCCTTTACTATATTATAAAACGAGCGCAAAAGCAGTTCTACATATTCCGTTGCCGGTTCCTCCTGCGGGGACAGCGCCATGAATATCTCACAAAAATACTGCGCCAGCGATAGCTTTTCAATATCTTTGCGGATATCGAAAAATACCTCTATTGCCGACGCTTCGTTTACTATATATGTATCCTTATTTTTAAACAGCGTGATATTGGAGTAGCAAAAAAGGCCTGTCGCTGAAGCGTTTTTACTGCGCAGCCTTTTGGCGCCGTTTACAAACGCGGTTATTGCTCCCCTGTCCTTTGTAAGTGCGGTTATTACGCGGTCATCACCGCTTATATTCTTCTCTCTTATTATTACTGCGTCTGTCGTCAGCCGCATTTTTAGCTTCCTTTCCCGCCTGTACCATGTCTCTGGCGCAGCAGTATGACAAATAGTCTATTACCGACCCTGTCTGCAAGAATTTATTCCAAGCTTTATTTTCGTCGCGCATATTACTTCCCCTTTTTTAATCGCTGTTAAGAGTGTTTGTTTTTACAGCCAATTTATCAGAGGTAATATGCGCCTCAATTTCCATTATTTTTATGTATATTTTATTAGTAGGCTAATAATCGTCGCCTCGCATTTATTTTATAATGCCTGAGATAATTTATGCAAAACTGTCGCAAAGTCTTACTTTTTCTCACGCTCGAATATCAAATCTATCGTTTCAATATAGCCGCCCTTGTTCTGATAAACAGGAATACAGCCAACATAGCGCCATCCCGCTGCCGCGCGGCGGCTGATTATTTCTAAGTGCTCCTCTGAACCCCTTTGCAGGCCGCCGAACAGGCCATAGCCTGTTGTGCTCATTTCAATTCGTTCAAATTCATACTCGTACATCTACTTCATCCCTTTAACTATAGAGGGTACGCATCTGGCTCATTGTGCCCAGAAAATAGGCAAAATAAGCCTGCGCCTATTAGCTTGTGCTCATAAATTATTCAAATCCGAACGACCTTATAAGCCCCTCTCTATTGCGCCAGTTTTCCTTTACCTTGACCCACAGCTGAAGATTTATCCTGCATCCAAAGAAGTCCTCCATATCGCTTCTCGCAAGAGTGCCTATGCGCTTAAGCATACTGCCGCCCTTACCTATTATTATGCGCTTATGACTTTCTTTCTCGCAGTATATATTAGCCTCTATATCTATTATATCCCCGCTCTCACGCTCGGAAAAACGCTCGGTGCATACGGCAATGCCGTGCGGTATCTCCTTATCCAACAAAAGCAGCATTTTCTCGCGTACAATCTCCGCTGCCATTACCCTCTCCGGCTGGTCGGTCAACGCGTCGTCGGCAAAATAATGCGGGCCGGGTTTTGCCTCTTTCAGCATGTAGTCAAGCAGTGTGTCCACCCCGTCGCCGGTGAGCGCGGATATTGGAATTACCGCTTCAAATTCAAAAAGGGCACTGTACTCGGCTATCCTGCCAAGCAGCTCTTCCTTGTTCTCTATTAAATCTATTTTATTAAGCGCAAGATATGCCTTTATGTGCCGTTCTTTAAGCCGCTCTATAATCTCAAGCTCTGCAGGTGAAACGCCCGAGCCGGCGTATGCGACCAAAATACAGCAGTCTACGCCCAACATGCCTTCGCTAATCGCCTTGACCATGTGCTCGCCAAGACCAGTTTTGGGCTTATGCAGTCCCGGTGTGTCGAGAAATACAAGCTGCGTTTCATCCTTTGTTAAAACACCCATTATGCGCGTGCGCGTCGTCTGCGGCTTGTCCGTCACTATGGATATCTTTTTCCCGCACATATAGTTCATCAGCGATGATTTTCCCACATTCGGACGCCCTACTATGCTTATAAAGATAGATTTCTGCTCTTTCATCTGCCCTCCGTTTTGCCGTTTTAATAAATTAACGTCCCGTTTATTCACAATATTCAATAAATTGCCTGCGTATCGCTGCCAGCGTTATATCATTAAACGGCGGTACTGCTTTTTACTACATACGTAAAGTACAGGCAAGTTTAAACAGCTGCTGATTAATTTTTCGGATGTCCACGCCGGCTGCGGCAATACGCCGCATGCTAAGTCGGCAACACAGCGCCATTAAAGATTAAAACTATGCAGGCAAGTCTCAATCACAACAGATATTTAATGTCTCCGCCATTCGCCGAAGTATTATTGCAGCAGGCCCTGCCAGACGATTATAAATCCTCCATGCCGGTTAAAACGGTTCTAGGCAGGCCAAGCATGCTCATTATATTCTCTTCCTTTTCCCGCATCTTCATCGTGTCGAGTTTTGATTCGTGGTCATACCCTAAAAGATGCAGCATGGCGTGTACAGTTAAATATCCTATTTCACGGCGGAAAGTATGCCCGTATTTGCGAGCCTGCTTTATCGCAGTCGGAACTGATATTACAATATCGCCAAGCATCTTTGCGCCCGTTTCAGGGTCTACGTCATATTGACCGTTCTCACCCATGGGAAATGACAGCACATCTGTAGGCATGTCCACATTGCGGTGCTTTAAGTTTATCTCCCTTATCATCTCATCATCCACCAAAGTTACGCTCACTTCCCATGAGCCGGTGAGCTCTTCAAGCGTGATTGCTGCGTTACAGCATCTCCTTATCAACATGCGTGTACCTGTAGGAATTTTTACCTTTTTCTGTTCGTCTATTATTTGTACCTTTACTTTATCCACGCTGTCTCCCCCTTTCATAATATTTCTCATACGCTTTGATTATGTCCTGCACAAGTCTGTGCCTTACAACATCTTTATCCGTCAGTCTTATTATGGAAATATCGTCCACGTTTTTCAGTATCTTTACTACCTCCACGAGGCCTGACTTTTTGCCCTCGCCTAAATCCATCTGCGTTATGTCGCCGGTCACAACCATTTTGGAGTTAAAGCCCAGACGAGTAAGAAACATCTTCATCTGCTCCTGCGTCGTGTTCTGAGCCTCGTCAAGTATTATAAAACTGTCGTCCAGCGTCCGGCCGCGCATATATGCCAGCGGCGCAACCTCTATTGCACCCTTTTCCTGATATTTCTGAAAACTTTCAGCGCCCAGCATGTCAAACAGTGCGTCGTACAGCGGCCGAAGATATGGGTCGATTTTTTGTTGTAAATCACCCGGCAAAAAGCCAAGCTTTTCTCCGGCTTCTACCGCCGGACGCGTAAGTATTATGCGGCTTACACGCTTTTCTCTGAATGCCGCTACCGCCATGGCCACCGCTAAATACGTTTTACCTGTACCCGCAGGGCCTATGCCAAATACTATCGTATTATTGCTTATTGCCTCTATATATTTTTTCTGCCCTAATGTCTTGGGCTTTACCGGCTTGCCTTTTGTTGTTATGCATATACAGTCGCTGCCCGAAAGCTGCGTCAGCTCGCCCTCTTTGCCATCCTCAAGCAAGGACAAAACATATCTTACGCTTTGCTCGCTTATGCTTTCCCCGCGCGATATCATCTGCATGAGCGTTGTAACCGCACGTGTGGCAGCACTTACATTGTCCGGCTCGCCTGTTATCTTTATCTCATTCCCGCGAAGAAATATTGATACATCCAGCGCCTTTTCTATTTGTTTAATATTTTCATCGAAATTCCCAAACAATCCCAACGTTGCTTCCATACTGCTTGTTTCAACAGTCGCTTCTGTCATACATTCTCCTTTTTTATCAGGTACTCTATAATTCTTATAAGTTTTTGTAACATCTATACATATTTTAACTCATTCTGTGTCATTTATCAATATGCTTTCCTCAACTCCTATGTTCTCTCGGCATAGATATTTCACCGTCAATATAAGACCTTTTTCGTCATATTGTACAAATTCCTGCCTTTCCAGTATTTCTGCGCTTTGATATCTCGATTTTTCTATCTCTTCTATCTGCTGACGCGCCTGATTTAACGCCTCATCTTCAGTTAACGTCACGCCTACGTTTTCTACAAAATAGAAATTGCCTGTGTTGATTTTTACCGGCATATTTACTCCGCCGATATTCATGGTCCAGCTGCTTAGTTCCAGCTCATATTCGTCTTTTTCGCTTCCCAAGTAGAGAGGAATTTCTATACCTAAAAATGTAAGGACTCGTTTTGTTTTTACCTTGCCGGTACGTACTTTTTTAACCTGATTATAATCCACTCGCACGCTAATCTCGCTTTCCGTTTCTGCAATTACACTGCCAGAGGCGTGCAAAAAGCTTGCCGTGCCGTTTAGGTGGTCAACTACTCCGCTTATCAGCAGGTCTCCCTTGACGACGGCGTCGCCCTCTTTTATATTTGACAAGCCTTTGTAAACGTCTACGCTGACTATTCTGCCGTCGCTTTTAGCCACTATGTTGCAGGGAGTAATGTCCTTATTCGTATCCGTCGGCTCGGCTTCGCTCACTTCTATTACGGCGCTGGTGCCGTTAAGATTAACCGCTGCCCATGACAGCTCCGGCATGCTTAGCAGCAGCTCGTGCCGAATTTTTTCCGTATCCACTTCGTCTCGGCGGACGCCCTCGGTCATGCCTAAGCTTTTCAGCACCGCCTGTATTTCCGCCGTCTCTACTCTGTTATTGCCTTCTATCTGTATATTCCACACAGAAAGCGAGAGCGTGTATATCAGCACTGCGGCGACGGCGGCACCGGCAAACAGCCCGCTGCGTGCTCTAAACTTGCGCAATATAAAGGGCAGGCCGTATCTTCTTGTCACGCGCGGGTGCATTAATGTTTTTTTTGCTATTCTGCGCAGCTTTTTATAGTCCCTTGCCAGTATATATGCGCAAATTTTCTCCTGCTTTTTTATTATTCCCCATATTTTTATGCCGTTATATGAGCAAAGGTTAATAAACCGCTCGCAAAAAACTCCCGTCGCTTCAAATTTTACATATCCAAGCAAAAACCTTAAAAGGCGGATTATAAACATATTTTAACCCTCTGTCTGCATTATTAGTTTTTATAAAGATTTCCACATCTGTACTTATTTGCAGACGTCAATGCATAACAGATTATCACATCATATCAGCTTCGGACGATTTTTAAAATCTGATAGTTAAAACTGCAATGCCGCTTTTTTATCCATAGTATAAATTACACGAAATTTGACTGACAGATGCCGGGCATTAAAAATCTGTGCAGAATAATATACACAAATATTATCTCCGGCACATTGCAGATAAGCCGGCAATTCAAAGAGCTCCGCTTGTATTAGTCAGCAAAATATCTTAGCCCCTCAACGAGGCAAAACATAATGACATACGCCCGGCGTCGGTGCAATCAAATTAAATCTGCCCCAAATGAGCAATCGCTGTAATTTTCTGCCCCTATGCTTTTATTTTGCCAATGTGCGGACTTTATAGCTCGCGTTAAAGCGTTTACTCCGTTTTTCGTCCGTCAGGATTGATGGAGGCCGTTCAAGTGCGCCGATTAACAAGCAAAGCAACTTTTTGCGCCCGGTCTTAAATTGATATAAGCTGCCATCGTGCATAATTAAGCTCAAATCATTTCAGCTGTGTATTGGCCGACTTATTTTTTATTTAGAGCGTTAATTTTCAAACTCTACGCTTACTATAAAGCCCTTTACTGCGGCGTGGCCGGGCGAAAGCGATTTTATCTCCAGCTCGCTGCCGGTAAACCTTATTATTGAGCTGCCCGTGCTTAGTCTTATTTTATCGTCGCTGTATTCAAGCACGCCCTTGCAGCCCTCTATTGTCGCCTCCCTGTTTGACGAAAGCACTATCTGCGCGCCCTTTGTCAGCGTACCTGCAGGTATGTCTAATGCTGAGCTGAGGCTTTCCAGCGCGCCTAGCATCGCCTCTTTTTTACTTTTAGGCATAATTAACCCCCTTTTATATGCCTGCAGGCCGGCAGCATTTTGTCGGAATATATTTTTATATTACACCTTTGCCGCCTGCTGTTTTTAAGAAATGTCTAACTATTTGAAAACTTATCTTAAATTTTATCGGCCGCTTTAAGCAGCTTAAATCACAGCTTTAATGCTTTTACCGGCTATGATGCTTAATTTAGCCTTAAATTAAAATATGATTTATTTATTATAAAAATAACTATCAAGCATATATATTAATAGCTTTGAAACAAATGGCCATGCTCTTTTAAGATAATGAACTGATATTCCTTTAATTATGTGATTTATTTTATGCTGGCGGCAGGGATAAACTCTTGCTTTTGAGACCGCCGGTGTGCTGACGCACACCAAGGGTGAAAAAGTGAAAAGACGCTGTAGCGGCATATTTTAGGCATATCGGCTTTATTTCCCGGCAGCTTAAATTAAGGATAAAATAATTTATATGTGCAAAAGTTAAATGGAGGATTAATATGATATCTGCTTCAATAAAAGCAAAAGCCCCGCTTTACATAGCCGCTGCCACCGTTATAAGCTTTGGCATATGCCTTTTTACTCAGGGTGCGTCGGCGCAGAGCGGGGCGTATGACGGCCTTATCATATGCGGCCAGATTATTATTCCGTCCCTGTTTCCGTTTATGGTGCTCTCCTCTTTTATAACTAGGTCGGGTATATCGTCGGTACTGGGAAAAATATTTTCTCCCTTTGCAAAGCTCTTTCATATGCCGTCTGGAGCAGGACTTCCTCTTTTTTTATCGTTTATAGCCGGATACCCCGTCGGCGCTTCTACCGCATCGCGTCTGCACAGCGACGGCGTGCTTGACAAAAACGACGCCTTCAGAATGATGTGCTTTGCCGTATGCGGCGGGCCGGCTTTCATTATTAAGGCTGTAGGTCAGGGTATGCTCGGCAGCACAAAGGCCGGAGTGCTTTTGCTGACTGCGCATATCTCGGCCGCTGTTATTTTGGGAATTTTCTCCGGAATTATAAGCCGGATAAAGTCAAAGCGTAAAATTGATAATCAGCCCACACCCAGCCAAATCAATTTAAAGCACAGCATGCCGGACATGCATCGCTCAAATATAAATACTGCCTCTGAAAAATCCGGCATTAGCGCTAAAGGGCGCAAATCAGTTGCCGACGCTTTTGTGGAATCGGTTCACGACAGTTGTATGTCCATGTTCCCAATGTGCGGCTGCGTTATAATATTTTCCTGCATACTCTCTATTATCGCATCATTTAACCCGCCTACATGGCTTAAAACGTCGCTTGGATGCATACTCGAAGTAACGACCGGCTGCTTTGGCGCCGCTAAAGGCGGCAATCTCGTATTTATTGCCGCCGTGCTCGGATTTGGCGGGCTTTCGGTCTGCTGCCAGGCCTTTTCCGCCGCCTCAAACCTTAAAATAAATTACCTTAAATTTTTCGCTTATAGGCTTATGCATGCGTTTTTATCCGCCGCGATAATGCTTGTACTTCAGACGCTGTTTCCCACAAGTGTAGCGGTGTTTGGCAGCACAGACGCCGCCGTTACCGTTATACCAAGCTCATCTTCTATTCCGGCATCGGCAGCGCTTATTTTTATGAGCATCATTTTCCTATGCTCCACTTCAAAAGGAAGGCTGGTGCTCAGGCGAAAAAAGTGATATAATTATTTTGTAATTATGCATGCCGCATATATCTCATTTTTATATGGCATTTATGCATTGCCGCTTTATCCGCTTTGTGTTTTAGATATTTCATATTCACCTTTATCCGGCATAATTACAAATTAAAGCTTTACAGCGTTCTCGGAGTGATAAACACATGTCAAAGGCCTCTTTATACAATACCCAAAAGCCCGCTTGTGCATACTGCCGCTACGGCATACGCAAAGGGGACGTAGTTTTGTGCGAATATAAAGGTGTTGTAGACACGACATATAAGTGCCGCAAGTTTAGATATGACCCCATTAAGCGCGTTCCAGCGGCCGCGCCTGTGCTGCCTGACTACAGTGAAGAGGATTTCAGCATAGATTAATTGCTTGGTTGGTATTTGTCTTTAAGCTTAAAATGCATAAAAAAGTCCACGCCGAAATTTCTCGGTGTGGACTTTTATTTTTTAATACGGATTTTAATTGCTAAAGCTGTTTGTCTTTATTAATCCCTGTAAGACGTTTTATGCCAAAAATACAGCTTAGCCTGCACTATATTCCTACAGAATAGTTCGGCGCCTCTTTAGTAATAACAATATCATGAGGATGGCTTTCCTTTAAGCCAGCATTGGTTATGCGCACAAACTGCGCTTTCTCCTGCAGTTCGGCAATGCTCCTGCAGCCGCAGTAGCCCATGCCTGAGCGCAGTCCGCCCATAAGCTGATATACCGTGTCGGAAAGATTTCCCTTATACGGCACGCGGCCCTCAACGCCCTCCGGCACAAACTTTGCATTTTTGTCCTGGAAATATCTGTCGCTGCTGCCGCTCTTCATAGCTACTATAGAGCCCATGCCGCGGTACACCTTAAACGAACGGCCCTGATAAATCTCTACATCGCCGGGAGACTCATGACATCCTGCAAACAGCGAGCCTATCATAACCACATCGGCACCGACGGCAAGCGCTTTCACAATGTCGCCGGAATATTTTATACCGCCGTCGGCTATTACCGGTATTCCTTTCTTTGCGGCCACGCACGCTACGTCGTATATTGCAGTGACCTGCGGCACGCCGATACCGGCGACCACGCGCGTCGTGCAGATAGAGCCGGGGCCCATACCGACCTTTATTGTGTCGGCGCCGGCGTCTATAAGAGCTTCGGCACCCTCAGCCGTTGCCACGTTGCCGGCTATGAGCGTAATATCAGGAAATGCCGCCTTTACCTTTTTTACTGTATTTATCATATTAAGGCTGTGACCGTGAGCAGAGTCAAGCACCAACGCGTCTACCTGCGCCTTGACAAGCTCGCCGGCGCGCTCCAACACATCTGCCGTGCCGCCTATCGCCGCCGCACACAGCAGACGACCGCTGCCGTCCCTTGCCGAGTTGGGGTACCTTACCGCCTTCTCTATATCCTTTATCGTTATGAGGCCTTTTAAATAGCCGTTCTCGTCAACTAATGGAAGCTTTTCTATTTTATGAACGCTGAGTATCTCCTGCGCCTGCTTTAGCGTCGTGCCAACCGGCGCTGTTACTAAGTTTTTCTTTGTCATGACGTCGTCTATTTTTACATTATAATCTGTCATGAATCTTAAGTCGCGGTTTGTAATTATGCCGACAAGCTTGCCGTCACGGCATATCGGCACACCCGATATCTTATATTTCGCCATGAGCTCGTTGGCTTCATATACATAATGCTCCGGCGTTAAGTAAAACGGATTTACTATTACCCCGTTCTCTGAGCGCTTTACCTTGTCGACCTCGCTCGCCTGCTGCTCTATGCTCATGTTTTTGTGAATGGCGCCGATACCGCCCTCGCGCGCTATGGCAATCGCCATCTCAGATTCTGTTACAGTATCCATAGCCGCCGTCATAAGAGGCGTGTTGAGAGTTATCGTTTTTGACAGACGTGTCTTTATATCCGTTTCTTTCGGGTGTATGTCTGCATACCGCGGTATAAGCAGTACATCGTCAAAGGTTAAACCCTCTTTTGCAAATTTTTCTTCAGCGTTCATGTTAACCATAATAAGCCTCCCTTTTTTTCATTAAAATTATATATTAACTGTCCTTTGCAGCAGTCAACATAAATGCCGTCGCCTTTGTAGATTTATACTTTTTCGCTAAACTTTTTATAATAAATAAACTGCCCAGTCACTTCACTCGGAAATGATGAGCATATTCTCTATCGTCAAAGCGCCTTTTAAGGAGCATTTATTTTATAATTTTAGTATTTTTTCGATTATACATCAATATATTTATCACGTCAAGCTATTGCCGGCATATTTTTATACATTTGCTGATTTTCTGCATTTTCCAACAATTTTTTTGTATTCGTCATAACTTATTAATGTATTTATCACTTCAAGCATCACTTTTGTCGAAAGCCTTTCTGGAAGTCTCAGCTCTGCTTTAAAACGCTTTCTAAGCTCAGCAGAATCTTTCCGGCCGCAAAGTCCATCCTCGTAAAAATCCGTCATGGTGACGCCGGCGCCGCTTACTTCTCTTTCTTTTATCGCGCCGGCTTGCTCCAGCGCCTCTATTATCACCTGCGTCTTTAACC
>JAUUSE010000036.1:0-17875 GCA_030842085.1 Bacillota bacterium
CACCCAGTCTTATCATAGAAGAATCTTATTTACAGACTTTTCTTCATACCCTCTAAAGTACACCCCTTGCCCCTCTTTTATAAAAAAGCATCCATGATACTTTTCTTGCCTTTGTATTATGGTGCTTTTTTATTTTTATATTTACTTTTGTTTGCTCTTTATACATCTCATTTATTGCAAATATTCTTTTTACCCATCTGTATTGGACTTATCACACTTTTGCAAATAAAAAAGCTTCTTATTTCTAAGAAGCCCTTTTATATAGATTATTTTCCCATTATTATTTCATATGAAATAATAATATTATATAGCCGTCCAGCCGCCGTCGACCGAAAGCAGCTGTCCTGTAGTGTAGGATGAAGCATCCGATGCAAAGTACAGCAACGCGCCGTCAAGCTCGCCGTCGCGGCCGGGGCGCCCCATCGGGCAGCGCATTTGTATCACCTTAAGGAAGTCGTTGTCGCCTATTACGCTAGACGTCATTTCAGACGGGAAATATGCAGGGCCGATTGCGTTGACAGTTATTCCGTACTTTGCCCATTCAATAGCAAGCTGCTTTGTCATCATCTCTATTCCGCCCTTTGTTGTGGTATAGGCAGAAAGCGGCAGTTCCATCATGCCGACTGTAGAATGAATAGAGCCAATCATAATAATCTTGCCGTAGCCGCGCTTTATCATGCCCTTGCCGACCTCACGCGAGAAATAATAAGGCGCGTCAAGATTTGTATGCATCATGGTCGTCCATATTTCGTCCGATTGCTTTTCGGCATTGTCAAACAACCCCACACCGGCGTTGTTTACAAGTATGTCTATCTTGCCGAAATAGTTTTCCACATCGGCAACCGTCTGCTTTATCTCGTCTACTTTCGTCACATCACACTTGTGCATATAGCAGCGGACGCCCAGCTTTTCAACCTCTTCTTTTACCGCCTTAAGACGCTCTTCACGGCGTGCGACTATTGCAACATCAGCCCCGTTGCGCGCAAGCGCTTTGGCAAACTGTACTCCAAGCCCAGATGACGCCCCCGTTATCAGCGCCACCTTGCCTTTTAAATCAAAAAGATTTTCCATAATATAAACTCCTTTCAAATAGAAAGTGTAGTAAAACGCTAACTTTAGTCTGCCACAAAAGACGCACTTTTTTTCATATTAAATGTAAATTTTTTCTTAATATAATTTTTATAAAACTGCCGTTATACATACTCCTCCGCGGTTCCAATGTCCCTCACTTAAGCCGTTCAGCAATTAAACAGCGCTGAAGAAATGTTTTAACCACATATCAAAGTCCTTAATAAGACGGCTGTTCTTTATGATAAGCAGCGCATGCAGCCTGTTCTGTTCTCTTAAATCTGCCGAGTAGAAATTATACATAGTCATCTGCCGCAATAGCACCGCAACGCTATTTACTCTTTAACATTTTTAGCCGATGCCGCCGCTTCATAGTTAAATCTGGATGAAGGATACGACATAAGAAGCACAAACAACAGCGGAGTCTGCGGACCTATAAGCGTGCAGTCGGTTATTCCGTGTATAAGCACGCCGGCTATTACCGCTATAACTATAGACGCGCCCGCCCAGCCGGTCTTTTGCCTTCTTGCATCGCCTATTACGTCTTTCATTCCGCCGACGAAGTAAATCACAAGCAGTGCCGTTCCTATAACTCCAAAGCTCATAAGGAACTCCAGCGCTATATTATGCGCATGAAGCTGCAAAGCGGCGCCATACTGCTCATAAACAAACAGGAAAGACAGCGGCCCACGTCCAAACAATGGTCTGTCCGCTATAGCCTGTATCGCAGTGTCCCATATAACCTTGCGCACATGATATGTCCGGCCGCCGAGGTCCTCAAGCCGCGGGAAAAGTCCGCTTACCGTAAAGGCGGCGATTATAAGCGCTATGACAACTCCCAGCGATATAAAAAACGCTTTGCGCCGTCCGTTTATAAGCAGCATAATAAGCAGACCAACGAATAAGGGTATAAACGCTGAGCGGCAGTTTGTCAAATACAGCGACAATCCGTTTAATAAAAATACAGCTATATAAAAAATCCGGCTTTGCTTAGACGTTATAAGCTTATAAATGCAGATAAGCATGACAAACACGCATATAGTCGCAAAGTAGTTTGCGTTTATATAAATTGAAAATGGCCGGTGCGACGCATCGCTTAAGGCAAAATACGCCACTGCCTTTTCTATATATGATACGAGCACTCCCAGCAGGCTTGATATGCAGGCAACATCCAGCACGAATTCATAGAGCTTTTTTGTCATGCATATGCGCATAAATACCGACGCTATTATTATCATACATATTACGGCGCCGCAGCCCAGCCCCAAAAAGTTGCCGTAGACGGACGGCACTATAAGCATCAGCGCCATCAGCGCTATTGTAAGCGGCCAGAGGGGAAGCTTTATAAATTTTGAGCGTATTTCCCTGTTTATAAAAAAATATGCAACTACGGCTATAAGCGCGGCGGCGCTGAATATTACCGGCAGAAATATGCCTATGGTAAAAAGTATAATAAGCACAGCCGCCGGCGTTATAACTTCTATTCTGTTTTCTATAATTGATTTTATATGCGAAATTTTAATCACTACCTTGCCATGTTGATAACGCAGACCCGCATAAGGCAAAGCCTAACCTTTATCATGTGTATAATGCCGCTAATTTTGCAAATTTCCTGTTTTTATCATCCTGCTTATTCTGCTTTTTCGTTTTAAATGTCCTCAAAACAGCGTTAAAGGAAATTATAGCAAAATAATATTTCTTTTTCAACAATCACAGACGCATGCCATATTATTTTGCAGACACTTTATCTTTTATGCATATAAGCGATGCATGCGCAATAATCAGCCTTTTTTGAATATTAGCTCCCTTTTTTATTGATATGGCAAATTGCGTCTGTTATAATATATTATAATTAAATTTAGGTATAATCAGTGTGTATTAATATACTGACATATAATTTTGCAATTTTTATTCACTTAATAAATATTATAAATTGGGGAGCTTTAAATGGGTATAGAAGCATCAAATCGTATTGTGGTTAAGGTAGGTACATCTACCCTTACCTTTAAAAACGGCAAAATGAATTTACAGCGTATAGACAAGATTGCGCGGGTACTAAGCGGACTTAAGAATGCGGGCAAAGAGGTCATACTCGTGAGCTCAGGCGCCATTTCCGTCGGATGCGGCGAATTAAGGCTTAGTGAGCGGCCGCAGACTATAGAGGGCAAGCAGGCGGTCGCAGCGGTTGGACAGTGCAATCTTATGTCGATTTACGACAGATGCTTTTCCGAATATTCGCAGGTTGTTGCACAAATACTCCTCACCAGCGACGTTATTGACGACAGCGTGATGTATAAAAATGCCTGCAATACATTTGAAGAGCTTATTAAAATGGATGTAATACCTATTGTAAATGCAAACGATACCGTGTCTACCGCTGAAACGGAAATGGAAAACGACTTCCTTTCTGCAAATGTCGCGGTTATAACAAAAGCAGATGCTCTTATAATAATGACCGATACCGACGGCCTCTATGACAGCGACCCGCGCATAAATAAAGATGCAAAACTTATACCTATTGTAAAAAATATAGACGACACGCTCATGAAGTCTGCCGGAAGCAAGGGTACTCCGCGCGGCACCGGCGGTATGCGTACAAAGCTTGAAGCGGCGCGTTTTGCCATGCAGCATGACATTTATACCGCTATTATATCCGGCGAGGAGCCTGCGCTTATTTACAGCGTTTTGGAGGGCAAGCCGGCCGGCACCCTTTTCGATATTTCAAAATAAAATACGGCCTGATTATTTTTGGCGCCTTTGCTTGCTTTATTAACAAAATAAATTATTGAAGCTGTTTTACGCTTTATATTCTATGCGTACGAATTAGCAGGAAATAAAGGATGTCATAAATTTAGTCGGCAAGGCAGAATATCATATTATGAGCAGTTAGCTGCGTTTTAACGGGAGGAATAAGGAATGACGGATATTTTAGAAATTGGTAAAAGAGCCAAGGAAGCGGCAAAATCAGTTAATATAGCCGCGCTTGACGTTCGCAATGCAGCAATTTCAAATATTGCTGAAGTTATAGATAAAAATCGGCAATATATAACCGAGCAGAATAATATAGACATTGAAAATGCCGAAAGCAGCGGGATGAGCGCCGCTATGATAGACAGGCTGCGTCTTACCGACAGCCGTCTTGACGGCATAATAAAAAGCATGGGTAAAATTGTTATGTATCCCAACCCCATAGGCAAAGTTGAAAGCGGAAGCACCCTTGAAAACGGGCTTAAGATAGTAAAGACGCGTGTGCCGCTAGGCGTTATAGGTATAATTTTTGAATCACGTCCCAACGTGTCTGTTGATGCTGCGGCGCTCTGCATTAAGTCCGGCAATGCCGTTATACTGCGCGGAGGGAAGGAAGCCATACACTCCAATATTGCGCTTGCGTCACTCATGCGCCAGGCGATAAACAAGGCCGGCTTGCCTTTAGACGCTGTACAAATGGTGGAAAATACCTCACGCGAGGAAGCGAAGAAGATGATGCAGCTTAACGGCTATATAGATGTGCTTATTCCGCGCGGCGGGGCCGGGCTGATAAATAACGTTGTTAAAAACGCAACGGTGCCCGTCATCGAAACCGGAGCTGGAAACTGCCATGTATATGTTGATTATAACGCCGACGTCGATATGGCGGCTGATATTATAAACAATGCTAAGACGTCGCGCCCATCCGTCTGCAACGCCGCGGAGACGCTGCTGGTTCATAAGGATATAGCCGCCGCAGCGCTGCCCACAATTAAGGCAAAGCTGGATGAAAGCAACGTGGAGCTTCGCGGCTGTCCTGAGACGATAAAACTGCTCGGCAGCGCGGTTGTTCCCGCTTCTGACGAGGATTATTACACTGAGTATAACGATTATATATTAGCTGTTAAAGTAGTCGCATCGGTTGATGAGGCGATAGAACACATAAACAAATATAACACTAAGCACAGCGAGGCTATTGTGACAAAAGATTATGCAAATGCGCAAAAATTCCTTGACAGCATCGACGCCGCCGCTGTGTATGTAAATGCTTCTACCCGCTTTACCGACGGCGAATTGTTTGGGCTCGGCGCGGAAATAGGAATAGCGACGCAGAAGTCTCTTGTGCGCGGCCCGATGGGCGCAGATGCGCTTACATGTACAAAATATTTAATTTACGGCAACGGCCAAATTAGATAAATTATTGCTGGTTTATCTTTAAGATGCATATCAGTAAAAATATTTTTGCTCTTTAGCAATACGGCGGCAAATCGATAATCCGTATATTAATTTAGCCGGCTTTTTCTGCAGAATGTGCCTTTGACTGGGCAGCACAAATTTCTGGCAATTTTCGCTTTAGAGTGTATATTTTGTCCGATTTGGCTAAGCCAATTATAATTGTCGAAAATCTGCATCAAATAAAAGGGCCGGTATGTATATGCATTTATCAAAGTATTGTATTTGATTATGCAGCCGCTATGTGTTTTTATAAAAAATCAATTTTAAAGCAGCACATTAATATAAATTCGGCGGCGCCGTTAGTGTGGAGGAAGTATGGGCAACGATATTATGAGCCAAAAGGCAAAAAAAGAAATAGTAAAGGCACAGATTAATGAGCTTATACGATTAAAGACAGAGACTCTTTCGGCTGAAAACAAGGCGCTTAAAGAAAGAATGGCGCAGCTGGAAGAAGAGATTAATCGGCTGCACAACGAAAGCCGCGAGCTAAGTGATGAAGAAATAAGCTGCAAAGCCGGAAGGATAATTATAGATGCTCAAAAAACTGCGCAAAAGATTATATCCGACGCAAAAGAACAGGCAAAATTAATTGAGCAAGCATCAAATGATAGGCTGTCTTCACTTCAGATTAATGCCAAGGCGGCTGAAAGTGCGGTAATAAAGCTTAAGCTGGAAAGCCGTGCCGCCGGAGCCGAACTGGATAAAAGCCTTGAGGAAATCCGTGCTGTTATTAACGCGCTGGAAACTGATAAAAATTAGCGCTTTATTCCTCTACATGCCGATAGTCCGTCAACAATCCGGCAATATTTATACGGCGGCAAAGCTTTTGACATGTGCGAGCAATGTTTTTGTCGTTTGACGGCATAGCTGAAATCAAAATTTATTAATAAGCTAAGGCTGTGTCAACGACCGGTCTTAGTTTTAATTTTTATTGGAGGTATTGACAGTGAAAAAGGTAAAAATTACTGTTCTTAAAACGACTCTTGACAAAGAGCTTGCTGAGGAATACGGTGTAAACGGCCTTACCGCCTGTCCAATGCTAAAAGCCGGACAGGTATTTTTTGCCGACTACGCAAAGCCCGACGGCTTTTGCGACGAGGCTTGGAAAGCGATTTATCAATACGTTTTTGCCCTTGCGCATGGCGCCGGGAACGATTTATTTTATTATGGAGACTGGATTAGAAAGCCGGGCGTTGCAATCTGCAGCTGCAACGATGGGCTGCGCCCGGTAATATTTAAATTAGAAGCTACTGATGAGGAGTCAGTTATAGACTACACTCCCGTAAGATAGCAAGCAGCAACTTATGCTGTATATTTATTTTTAGCGATTATCTATATAAGTAAATTCAACTAAATGTGTAGTTTTAAACCTTCTAAAAATATTTCTACGTTCCCGCCATTGCTATTGCTCGGCATTTTGCATTTTATATACAATGCTCCTCTTTAAGCCGAGCGTTGGCGCTTTGAGTATATTGTAAGTAGCGTTAAGCACTATAAAAAGGCTGAGAGATGACGCAATTCGATGGTCTGGGATTTCTTGATATCTTTATTTAAGCATGTGGATTGCGGCCGGTACTGAAGCGGCAGCCTGCATATAACATTAAAATCCTGCTATCGGCTGTTTAAACGCTCATCGAGCATAAGTATATTCCATGATTAATACTCGTAAGCGGGTTTGATATGACAGCTCCGTATACTTTCGGTTAAATTATTTGCTGCTTCTAATACTGTTATCTGCAAAAGCTAAACTTTTGAAAGTTTTTGCTCTCGCTTTTGTCAGGATTTTTATTTGACGTAAGCAGAAAATAAAAACTCCGCATGCACTTAAATTTAAAGTACATGCGGAGTTAATCTTTATTGCTATTATATACGCAATTAATCGTCTGTCTTTTTATCCTTAAGCATTCTTATGATATATAAGTGACGCTCAAAATTGTCTCTATACTGCTTTTTAAGCACCGACAGTATTATTCCGCAGAAGAAGTTGAGTATCGCCACAACGCCCAGCGCGCTTATTACTATGAGCGTCGGGAATTGAAGCACCTGCCCTGTTCTTATGAAGCTTACAAGTATTGGTATAAAAAAGGCTAAAAATATTATCACAAGTATCAGCGATATAAGCCCAAAGAAAACAAACGGCTTAGTATCCCTGAACAAACGTCCGATAGTTGTAATAACCTTAAATCCGTCAGAGTAGGTGTTAAGCTTAGACTCACTGCCTTCAGGACGGTCGCGATATTCAATCGGTTCCTCCACTATGCGGAAATTATTGTCAAGAGCAAATATTGTCATCTCTGTCTCTATTTCAAAGCCCTTGGAGACAACCGGGAACGACTTTACAAAGTCTCTGCTAAATCCGCGCAGGCCCGTCATAATATCGTGCAGCTTTGAGCGAAATAGCAAATTTATCAGCCCTCTTACCAGTACATTACCTACATTGTGGAACGGACGCTTGTTTTCTGTAAAATATGTTGACGACAGCCTGTCGCCGACCGCCATGTCGGCACCTTCCTGCAACACGAGCCTTTCAAGCTGCGGCGCAAACGACGCCGGGTAAGTGTCATCGCCGTCGGTCATGATATAGCAATCGGCGTCAATGTCCCTGAACATTGCGCGAACCACATTGCCTTTGCCCTGCTTATGCTCATACCTGACAATCGCTCCGGCTTCTCTCGCAATCTCGTCTGTTCCGTCCGTGGAGTTATTATCATATACATAAATGTCTGCATGAGGCAGTGCCTGCTTAAAATCCTCTACAACCTTTTTTATCGTTTTGGCCTCATTATAGCATGGTATCAATACAGCCGTCTTCATAAAAATATTCATCCTTTCTTTTTATCAAAATACGGTCTTATGCGGTATAGTGCAAATCGTTTCGCTACATAATTCCATACCATTACAATAAGCGTTACTATTATCTTTGCAATAGATGCCGGCATGAACTGCATAAATATCAGCATAAACAGCTCTGTAAGTCCTAATCCTATTATACTTGAGCCCAAAAACACCACTTGAGACGCCACATTTTGCTTGCCAGCGTCTTCAAAAACCCAAACAACGCATATAATATAATTTAAAATTACAGAAAGAATAAATCCTGCTGCTATACATATCCAATCAGGCAGAGACGTCAGCTTCATCATCAGCATCATCGTGCCCCAGTCCAAAGCAAAGCAGATAACGCCGGTCGCTGCAAACCGGAATATCTCCAGCGCTTTGCCATGAATCTTATATCGCTTTCCCTTTATAAACGGCAGTGCCATAAGCAGCGGACACAACATAAGCAATGGCAGCGTATATCTTATGCAGGCAACAGGTCCAAGAAATAAGCTGCCTATAAGCGTCGCTATAATTGCAAGCGGTATAAGAAGTGAAAATTTTCGCTGTCTAAAGATAACCGCTATGCATAAAAGCGTCGCCCAAACTGGCATATAATTGCTCACTGTCGCCGAAAGAATCGGGATATTTCCCAAAGAATCCTGTCCAACCTTCATTAAATAATCATAATAGGCTGGGAAAAGGCTGTGTTGCTTTACTGGTATTTCATCAAGTATATCATGGAAAAAGTCCAGCCGGCTCCAATAATGATTGGTTTCTACGCTTGGATACCAATATGCATCTGTAAGATATGCAAAGGCGTCTACATATATATTAGGATGTTCAAGTCCTATTTCCAGCCATATTTTTATAAAGCTTACTGGGTCCTTTTCAAATTCACCGCTATTAAATAGATGCTTTACTGGGTCTGAAATCTCAGGTATATAATCATCCCATACCTCTTCTGGAATGTAGCGTCTTATTACCTCTTTTTGTTCTTCCGTTACGCTTTCAGGAGCAATATTTATTACACGCACTATTTGCTGCATTGGCACGCTTAGCATTTCTCTTGAAGTACCAGGAATTATCCCCAGCGCGTTGGATATTGGACCATAAAAAATCATTACAGCTAGTATTGACGCTATAAACGTAGCCCCAAGCTTTATAAAATGCTTGCGCCCTATCCAGATTAAAAAAGGCACAGCTATTATAAAAATATATATTCCCTGCTTTCTCATAAGCGCCATTAAAATTACTGTTACTGCATATCTTACCATCAGCCATGGACTGCCTGCAACCTTATCCGGTTGACTTATATAGTCAATCGTAAACATAATAAGCAGCAGTAAAAATGCGCTGAACAGTACATCCTTGGTTGTAGTAAATACAAATACCTGTATTATCGGATTAATGGCAACAAAAAGCAAAGATATTATTATTAAAAGCTTTGGTATCCTATGCCTGCATAGGAATATTCCCATATATGCAAATGCTCCGGCAACAACAAGCGCCTGCACTATCGAATGTATAACAAGTCCCGCTTCATATGAGCCAAATAAAGCGCTGCCAAGTTTAAAGCACAACGCCAGAAAATACGTGTGTACCACCGGCTGGTGAGCATCAATTTGCTTATATATAAAGACTTGCGCCAGCTGGGCCGGGCCATCATAGCTTAAAAAGCCCGGAAACAGTGCTAAAAATGCCGGTATCCATAAGACAAGTATAAGCCCGAAAAATATAAAAAACATACCCTTGCCCGGCTTTTCCAGCCGGCCGCTGAGAATTTTACATTTATCCGACTTATATAACCAGTTCTTTACATATGGCCCAATTACAAATAGTATACGCAGAATCGCCGCCATTACAAATGCCGTCGCTATGATGTTTATATATAAATATGGCTCGTGAAGCGGCACTGTGCCAAGCGCTGTAAACGCTGCTCCGACACATGTAAACGCCGCGAATATTCCGCCGAATACCCCGCATATCACCACGTCGCGAAAGCTTATTGATATAAGCGCGGCCCAGAACATTACGGCAAATATTATAAACCACAGCAAAGAAAACACACTTGCGGAATTTATCAGCGGCCCTGAGCTTGTTATATAGCCAATGCTAAGCCCCCATGTACCGAAAACAGCCATTAGAAAGCTTATTATAGGTATTGCTACATTCTTTACCCTTACTTTCGCTGTCTGATTATTGCTCTCCATATTGCACCTCGTATATCCTTCTGCTGAAATCCGGCTCATTATTTACCTTAACAAAGCTACATTCCTCGCTGTTAAACTCCTCAAGCTCTCTCGGTGTTAAAATATATTTTACACCAAGGAGTTCTAAATCGTCTATATTAAGATTAAGCTGTATTAAATCAGGCTGCACAAGCTCAATAGTAGTAGGTGTATCCTTTATAAGACTTATTGATATGTGAGCATACCTGTTATATATTTCCTCATACTGACCAGACGGATCTATTTTTGACCACATTTCTGTATTGCAGTAAGTATTTGTTGAATTTATTACCGAACCGCCGTTCATTGCAATAAAATTGCCTTCTACCCACGATCCGCTCTCTGCTATCCATATTCCGTCGTCAGTCTGTTCTATCTGACGTATGGCCTGGCTTAAGCGATTATCATCTATTACGCCAAGGCCGCTGCGCACCGGATTTACTAATCCTCCTACAAGCAGCATTGTCAGGCACATGGCAACACAAAATACCGTCTGCATGCGTTTGCTTTCGCGCAGTGCAAGGAAAAACAGCACCGCAAGTATCACTATGCTTATGGCAACATATAGATAGTTAAAATATTCTCCATAAGTCAGACGTTTGCTGTAATATGTCATTGCCACTGCCATAACAGCAGCTACAGGCAGCGCCACATACAGCTTTATGCCGGATTTACGTATGGCAATTGAACGTATCAGCATTATTACATTAACAAATGATAACGCTATTACTGTGCGTATTGCCTGTGAATTGCTGAGCAGAGTGATTTTTGCAAGAAATTCTGGAAATCCCAGTACGACGTATATTCCGAAAAACACCTGCAGCGTCCACATGAAAATAAGAAGCTTGTCCTTTACCTTATCTTTAAACAAAACAAGCAGCGATAATATAGCGCCCATCGGGAAAAGACTGTAAAAGCTTGACATCTCCGACTGATTAGATGTAAGCCCTGCATCGTCAATCGGCAAAAATACATTACCGGGATATTTAAATAACAGCGATAAGCCGTTGCCGCCTATCTCGACCCTATGCCCAGGATAGGCAGAGTTCATTACCGCCTGTATCGTATCCCATGAGCGGAGCAGTATAGCAATAATGCACGCGCCCATTATTGCCACGCTGCCGACTATTATCGGTATATCCTTTTTCGCACTGAATTTAAATTCCTTGCGGCGCTCTATTATTACCCATATGCCGATAAGCAGGAACACATAGAAAAACGGTATCTGCCATGCGGGATACATTACCAGTAAGTAAGACCCGCCGGCTATAATAAAGCCCAAACCGCAAAGTATCCTCTGCCAGTATTTGGTCGTCTCCATATATATCGCTACGCATAGTATTATGCCCTGTCCGTAGATGAGCATTTCAGGGAAAGAATTGGCGCCAAACCACCACTGGACAACAGGCGCAAGCGCCACCATTGCCGCATAAGTCAGCGACAGAAGTTTATTTTTCTTGGTTATTAGCATGCCCATTTCAAAGGAGACAAGAATAAGCACTACCAGCTTGCCTACCCAATAAAAGGCCATTCCCTTTGCCGGACTTAAAAATAAATATCCAATTTGGAATGGGCGGAAAATTATCGACCAGTCCATAACCGGCTGCCCATACACCATATACATGTCCGTACTGCTGCCGCGGAATATATCGCTAAATACGGAAAAATCGCTATAATACTGCGATAGCGTCATAGGGGTGTGAACCGCCCATTCGTCTGAACGTACAGCCCTGCTCTGACCTAATATAACACCGTCGTCCGTTACCACACTGTCGGGCATAAAATCTTTCCAAAGCCCTATTGACGACCCGCTTATTTCAAAAATTACCGCTAATATTATTACGCCTATGCCTATAGGCCATCTGAATTTATATATAAAGTTGCCTATCTGCTTGCCAAAAAAGTAAAGCATAAAGCAAACAAATGCTATTATAACAAAAAATGCCACTAAATGTGCCGCGCTTAAATGCTCTATTAATTTAGAAATATATTCTTTATAGCCATTTACGCCCTGAATTATTCCGCTGCAAATTACAATATAAGCCTCTGTGCAAAATGATAAAATTGCCGAAAACAATATCATTAATATAGCCGCGGCAGGGTTAAGAGGCCGGAGTTTTTGCCCTTCCCTCTTGCTCATACGTTTTTTACACACCCTTACTTTTTTGGCAAAGCTTTTTACTTTTATTTCCAACCTTTATTTTACATATTATATCAGTACATGCAGATACTGTCAATTAAGAAAAGTCTCTTCGAGTCTTTTAAATCTACATCCAAGTCCCTTTTGTTAAACAATTGCACATAAATAATATAGGACGTCTTAGCAATATTATACACGCTTTGTTCCACATACTCTTTACAAATATGTATCTTTTTGCTTTTATAATTTAGAAAGTTAATAAAGTTTTCCCTTTTAGAAATATTTAAATCCCGCACGCATATATATTATCAATGAATGTGGGGTGATTTTCACCGTGTTTGTAGTGCTGAATACGGTGCAGGCTCAAAAAAAGAGCGCGCTTGGTGGACTAATGTCCAAACTTATGACAATATTCCGACACGCCAAAACTTCTGTGCGGGAAGCGCGCGCCGGAAATATAAAATATTTTATAATAGACACAGAACTCAAAAACGGCAAAATAGAGTGGAATAAGGTTTATAATGTCGCCGGACGCGAAGCCAGCCGGCTTATTATTCCTGAAAGCATTAATCCTCCAAGGGAAAGCCACGTTAAAGCGTACGACTCATCTAAATTTATTTTGCATGTATTTTACAACACAATTTTCAGCATATTAAAAAATATGCAAATGTCCCCTGACAGCATTGTCATAGGTATATACGACCCTTATGCCAAAGCCGCCGAGGTTTCACCATCATTTCTAAAATATTGCAGACATTTGAAAGTCGTAACAGATTTTCCAGATAAATATTATGAATACAGCGAAAAGGCCATGTCAGAATATGGCGCGGGAATAATAGTTTCTGACACATGCTACTCATTTGAAAACTGCAATATTATTATAGCGCCTTTCGGCATGGCAGGATGCAACTATTATCCGCATAACGCTCTTGTCTTTGATATTGACGGTATTTGCGGCTACTCAGTAACCAATGAGTGCATTAAGCTGCCTAAAATATATACCCGCGAACTGCCGCCGAGAGTAAGCGAAGCCGCCTTTGCCGCAGCACTTTATGAGCGCGCAAGAGTAAAGCAAATAGGTAATATTATTCCTAAATTTATGGTAATTAACGGAAGGAAAATGTCGCTATATGATATTTTGGCAAATATTCCGCAACCTTTAGTCAAATCTAATATAAAGATTATCTCTTGACATAATAATATCATTTAATTATAATATAGGTTATTATAAATTAAGCATTAAGCTTTTAAGAGTAGGAGCAGCAACAGTATGGCAAAACAGTTTATTCTTACCGACGACGGTTTAAAAAAATATGAGCAGGAGTTAGAAGAACTCAAAACGGTAAAAAGGAAAGAAGTCGCTGACAAGATAAAGGTAGCTCTTTCTTTCGGCGATTTATCGGAAAACAGTGAATATGATGAGGCTAAAAACGATCAGGCTAAGCTTGAGGCAAGAATAGTAGAGCTTGAGGCTATGCTTCAGAATGCTAAAGTTATTGATGAAAAAGACCTTTCGACAGATACAGTTAATGTAGGTTCAAAGGTTAAAGTACTTGATATGGAATATGATGAAGAAATAACATATAAAATAGTCGGCTCTGCAGAGGCGGATCCCAAGCAGGGACTTATATCTGACGAATCGCCGCTCGGAAAGCAGCTTATCGGCAGCAAAATAGGCGACACTGTCACTATTGAGGCGCCAGCCGGTGAAATTCACTTTAAAATTGTTGATATTTCTTTGTAATCTCTGCAAATATTTACGGCCGGCTATAGCCGGCCGTTTTCTGTTCACACTATTATTGATGTAAGTATGAAGCAATAGTTTTTCTATGCATATGCAAAGCAGTAAAGATGGCTTATCTAATTAGCTTTGTTTAAAATTTGTATATATTCATACGCCGCAATTGGTGTATAATATATATGTATAAGATTTTGGCGGCGCGTAAGGATGTGTTATAATGTCGGAAAAGTATGGCGAAATTCCAAAGGATTTGAAAGGGAAAATAGGCCATTACTGGTATTATTATAAATGGATGATTATTGCCGGTGTATGCGTTATAGGCCTTGTTATTCTGTTTCTGGTTCAAGTAGTATTCAAAACAAAGGCAGATTATACTATAGTTTTAGGCATGGACACTTATGTCATGGACGAGCAGATAGAGCCTATACGCGATTATTTGGAACAATTTGCAGAAGATGTTAACGGCGACGGTAAAATTAAAATCGATATTTATAACATGACCGGCAGCTTGGATGATACACAAAATCGCGATTTACAGTCCAAGCGCTTTACCTCGGAAATGCTGCTCGGCAATATCACGCTTGTTATTGCTGACCAGGATTTTTATTCCTTTGTTAAGGGCGACGAGGTATTCAGCGATGACTACGGCGATGAAAACATAAAGGGATATAATTGGGTCGGCACCGACATACAGCAGCAGTGCGCTCCGTATTTCCCTGCGGATTTATACTTCTGCATGCGGCAAATTGAAAGCACTTCTTTTGAATCTAATGAAAAGGTTATGGAAAAATACAACGCATCTAAGGCTCTGCTTGACAAAATGATAGAAAATTCCGCTGTAAATCGGCTTAATTAGTCTAATTGTTGCATTGAAATATTAGAGATTTGGCGGTATTATATTATTATATATTTTTGCAGTTTTAATTAATATTCAATTTATACTCTTTGTTTGATTTATGACTGGCTTTATGCGAACCGACCTAATCTTTCTGCTTAAATGCAGTTATAATTTACGCTTATGGAGATATTGAAACAGTCTGTACTATAACCGACCACAGAACTGTACAGAATGATAAATATTTGCATTTATTAAACGAATTTAAATAAAAACATTATATTGTGAGGGGAAAATTGTGAGAAGTGATCTTATAAAAAAAGGCCCTGCAAGGGCTCCGCACCGTGCGCTTATGAGCGCGCTTGGCGTTACGCGTGAAGAAATGAAGCGTCCGTTTGTCGCGGTGGTTAATTCCAAAAACGACTATGTTCCGGGACACATTAATCTGGACAAAATCGCCGACGCCGTTAAAGCGGGCATACGCAACGCCGGCGGCGTACCGTTTGAGTTTAATACTATAGCGGTATGCGACGGCATTGCCATGAACCACGACGGCATGCATTACTCTCTGCCGTCGCGAGAGATTATTGCAGACTCTATTGAAATTATGCTTATGGCGCATCCGCTGGACGCTATTGTTTTCATTCCCAACTGCGACAAAGTTGTTCCCGGCATGCTCATTGCCGCTGCAAGGCTTAATCTGCCCTGCGTATTTGTAAGCGGCGGGCCTATGATGCCCGGCAAGCTTAACGGCGGAAGAATTGGCCTCTCAAATATATTTGAAGCGGTTGGCGCGCACGCCGCCGGTAAAATAGACGACAATGAGCTGTGCAATTATGAAAATCATGTTTGTCCCGGCTGCGGCTCATGCTCGGGCATGTACACCGCTAATTCTATGAACTGCATCACCGAGGCATTGGGACTGGCTCTGCCCGGCAACGGCACCATTCCTGCAACCGACGCTGCTCGCATCAGGCTGGCTAAGACGGCCGGCGAGCTCGTTATGGAGGTTTATGAAAAGCAGCTTACTCCGTCCAAGATACTCACCAAAAACGCCTTTGCTAATGCAATTAGGACGGACATGGCTATAGGCGCTTCCACCAATACGGTGCTGCATCTTACAGCCATTGCCCACGCGGCGGGAGTAGATGTGAGCCTTTCTACGTTTGATGAGTTGGGCCGCGATACACCGCAGATATGCAAACTTAATCCAGCGGTGCCGGATATGTACATAACCGACCTTAACGATGTAGGCGGCATTTCTGCAGTTATGAAAGAGCTTTATAAGGCGGGCCTTATTGACGGCAAAGCACAGACGGTGTGCGGCCCGGTTAAAGACAAAATTGAGCGCGTGCCGGATGCCGACGGGCATATAATACGCACCATAGGCAACGCTTACCGCAAGGACGGCGGCATTGCCGTACTGTATGGCAATCTTGCCGAGGACGGCAGTGTTGTAAAGCAGGGCGCCGTATCTCCCAAGATGATGGCACACTCAGGTCCCGCGAGGGTGTTTGACGGCGAGGACGCCGCTTCTGAGGCTATACTTTCCGGCAAAATTAATCCCGGCGACGTCGTTGTAATAAGATACGAAGGGCCTAAAGGCGGCCCGGGTATGAGAGAAATGCTCCAGCCGACGGCTGCGCTTGAAGGCATGGGACTTGGCGAGACGGTAGCACTTATTACTGATGGACGTTTCAGCGGCGCTTCTAAGGGCGCATCGATAGGACATGTTTCTCCTGAAGCGGCCAGCGGCGGTAATATCGCATTGGTCAAAGAGGGCGATATTATAGATATTAATATACCGGAGCGGACGCTGGAGCTTAAAGTGTCTGATGCGGAGCTGGAAAGCCGCCGCAAGGAATGGAAATGTCCGGAGAAAAAACTTACAGGCTATCTTAAGAGATATGCGGGTCTTGTTTCCTCCGGTGCCGAAGGCGCTGTTATGAAAGATTAATTTTTCATTAAAATATTTTTGAGAGCTTTACATTTTGATATGTAAAGCTCTCTTTTTATATTAAAAGCGTATTTGTTGCACATATCTATGCAACTTTTATTATAATTAAGCCTTTTATTAGACAACAATTTACCCAATTAAAGGAGAAATAAGGAATGAGCAATATCAAGACAGATACGATAATAAGGACGGTGGTGTTAGGGATATCGCTGATAAATCAGATAATAGTGATGTGCGGGTTAAATCCCTTACCCTTTGCCGACGATGAGATATACGCTTTCGTATCAACTCTCGTTACCGTCGCCGCCGCTGTTTGGAGCTGGTGGAAAAATAACTCCCTAACCAAATCGGCGCAGGCAGCAGATGAAGTCAAGGACGCCATTAAGTCCGGTAATATTACTGCAGATGACGTTGAAGTACTTGTTAACAGTAATAATTGATTTTTAGCTTAACTTGACAAATTTATAATAGGCGGATATAATACAAATAGAGGATAGCAACCGTTAAAAGACGGTTAGCCCAACTTACGAATTTAATCCGCTTCCATTGAGCCGGGGGCGGATTATTTTTTTATGTTCTTAATTATATCCTGAATTGCAATTATGATTATCATAACCGTAATCATGGTCATAAGTTCCATAAAACCACTCCTTTCACTGCAAATCAGTTACTTGACTGAAAGAGTGATTTTTAGGAGTGGACTAACCGCCCTTTGTGCTATCCTCTAAAATGGATTATACAATAAGATTGCAAATATTACAATCTATGTAAAATAAGACATAATATTATTAATAATTTAGTTTTAACTAGAAAGGAGAAATAGATGTCAAAGATAGCGATATATGCAGGGCACGGGGGAGCCGACAGCGGAGCCATAGGACAA
>JAUUSE010000037.1:0-17500 GCA_030842085.1 Bacillota bacterium
TGGGAGGACTACTGAAAGTGACTGCTTAGAGCAACACCCAAGTCCCGCCACTCGGCCAGAAAAAAGTCCTATAAATATGCATGATCATGCAGTTTTTGGGACTTTTATTTTTTTGTCTAAATTTTTAAATTTATCGATTTTTTGCTATATTTTCTTAAAATAGGGGTGTCAAGAGGGGTGTCAAAAAATCATGTAAAAAAATAAACCTCTTTTTAAAATAATAAAGAGAGGTTTATAAATTATAAGTTTATAAAATTATGTAAAAGAACCTGTTTAACTTCTACCCCATTAGCTTTTCAAAAGTGTTCTTACCGGCAACTCCATCAACCGATATCCCTTTAGCGCTCTGAAATCTCTTTACCGCCGAAAGCGTATTATCTCCAAATATGCCGTCTATATCCCCAGGATTAAATCCGCTGCAGTATAATGCAGACTGAAGTATGTACGTTATATTTCCCTCAGCGTTCTTCCTTACCGTCACACATGCAGCCTTTGTCTTCGGCCCCCATATTCCGTCCACGGTAAGTCCTCTGCCAAACTGCGTATTAAGCTCCGTCTGCAGGCCGGTCACAAGCGCCTTTTTCGTCTTCGGACCGTATATGCCGTCGACAGCTATTCCACAGCCGTATCTATCGTTCATCGCTGACTGTATATTCCTTATCACTCCGTCGCCCGAGCTTGGCTGTATATCGCCGCTGCAGCCAAAGTCGCCGGCTGCCGGCTCTAAAATACTGCTTGAGCATATTCACCCAATATGGAATAGAATGAGCTTTACGCATAAAGTGACGGCGCGCAACATTTTCCGCTATAAAAAGCGGATGCTGATGACCATTTTCGGCGTCTGCGGCTCTGTTACGCTGCTGTTTGCCGGGTTCAGCGTACAGAACTCAATATCTGAAATAAACGATAGACAGTTCGGAGATATATAAGGTATGAAGAAATGAGCAAAATAGCGGGTAAAAACAATGATAGGCAAAGTATAAAGCTTATTACGTCAGTGAGCTTAAAGATTATATATTGCTTAGCAATCGCTCGAGCGGAGATGAGCTCAGTTTAGAAAGCGGAGGGGTAATAATCTCAGAGCGCCTTGCAAAGCTGCTTGATGTAGGTGTAGGCGAAAATATTACCGTCACAGATGAGGGAGTACAATGACGGCGTCCGGCATTTGTGAAATGTATATAGGACATTTTATATTCATGGATGCCGAATATTATAAAACAGTTTTTGAAAGCGATTATGATACAAACGCCAATCTTGTAACGCTTAGCAACAGCTCAATGGAGAATGTCAGCAATACAGCAAACGAGTTTGTGAAGCTTGATGGCGTTCAAGGCTTAGTACAGAACACTACGCTTATAAATCAGATAAACACAATAGTAAGCTCTCTTAACATGATTATGCAGGTGCTTATTATTGTAGCAGTGCTGTTAGCTGTTGTAATACTTTATAATCTTACCAACATAAATGTGTCGGAGCGCATTCGCGAATTATCGACGATAAAGGTGCTTGGCTTTTATGATAAGGAAGTTACCATATATATTTACCGTGAGACGATACTGCTGACAATACTCGGAACATTAGTGGGGTTCGGCTTTGGCGACGCACTTTATCAGTATATTCTTGCCGTTGTGCCGCCTGATGACGTAATTTTCGACCCAGCTCTTGGCGCAATTGCTTTTATTGTTCCTATCGTCATAATTACGGTTATAACGGTTTTATTGGGCCTTATAATTAATCGCAGGCTAAAAAATATTGACATGTTAGAAGCGCTAAAATCTGTTGAATAGACTTAAATAAAAGTATACCGTTTATAATTAAGCGGTATACCTTTATATTGTTTTATTTAGAAAAAGCATATCTTCTGCTATTACATACAGAAATCTCGATAAATTCTCTTATCTGCCAAAGTATTTTGAAGTCAACCTTTGTGCCTCATTAGTCGTATTTAAATCATATTATTATTCTTGCAAATGAATAATGAGTATTGAGTTTAAATTAACCAAAACAATAACTTTATATCAGGTTCATTCAAAGCGCCTAAAAAATAAAATATGTGAAAAGTGCACACAGATTTTTAACTAAAATCGTTGGTGAATAATATTTATATTTATGTTAAAATGTGTTATTATATAGGTAAAATTATAGTATATTTATTAATTCGCTTTGTCTAATTAGGCGCCGGACTAAAATTTTATTATAGTCACTAACGGTTATGGCTTTAAAGTTCGGCGCCTTTTTAGATTTATTGAGCGGTGACAGATTGCTGAAATTGAAAAAATAATGTCTGGAAATGAATGATGTAAAACACTTGAAAAAACATGTATGCTCTATATTTATCTATAATTTTAAAATTATTTTCAGATGAGACTTAAGCATTTGCAGCGCTGCGTACACTTTATTGGTATAATTACTGCCGTATTTTACATCAACAAATCAGTTAATATTGTTAATCCTTAAGGTGAGACTTATTTTGTTAACTCTTATGCAGAGTAATATGCTTATATTAGTAATTTTATCTGATTAAATCTATCAATCGCCAATATATAATTTGACTCAAAATTTAAAAAATGTTTCTTTTGGGAGACATATTTAAGCAAATAATAAAAGCCGTTCTTAATATTTTAAGAACGGCTTTTATAGCTTATTTATTAATAATTTAATCTGCACAAATCACTTGGCCATCTGCATAAACCATTCAACCGTATCCGGCTCATAATGTGAAAAGAAAACACTTTCACCTTTATCAAGCGACGCAATTTGCTGCATTTCGCCGTCAGTAAGCGTAAAATCAAATACGTCAAGATTTTCCTGCATACGCTCTTTGTGCGTTGATTTTGGTATAACAACTACCCCACTCTGAACAAGGAATCTAAGCGCTGTTTGTGCGACGCTCTTGTTATACTTTTGGCCTATGCTTTTAAGCGTCTGATTATTAAACATATCATTTTTGCCCTCAGCGAACGGACCCCAAGATTCAATTTGCGCATCATATTTTTTAAGTATCTCGTGCGCCTTTTTTTGCTGCTGGAAAACATGCGTCTCTATCTGATTGACCGCCGGTTTCACCTCGCTGAAAGTAGCTATGTCAATAAATCTGTCAGGATAGAAGTTGCTCACACCAATGGCTCTGAGCTTTCCGGCCTTATATGCTTCCTCCATAGCGCGGTAGCTTCCGTAATAGTCGCCAAACGGCTGGTGTATCAGCATTAAATCGATATAGTCCGTTTTAAGCTTATTAAGAGAATCGTCAATAGACGCTTTTGCTTTTTCATATCCGGCGTTGCTTATCCATATTTTTGTGGTTATAAACATATCGCTGCGCGGTATGCCGCATTTAGCCAAAGCATTGCCTACTCCCTCTTCGTTTGCATAAGCCTGAGCCGTATCTATAGAGCGATAGCCTACATCTATAGCGTCAAGCACGCACCTCTCGCACTCCGCCGGTTCGACTTGATATACACCATATCCGAGTATTGGCATTTTTACTCCATTATTAAGCGTAACATATTCCATTTTTATTCCTCCTAAAATTTTATGATATATTTTCATGGAAAAATTTCAAAAAAGAAATATTTAAACTTTTAGTCGCTGTAAACCTCTTTGGACATACGGAAAGCCGCCCATGCCTTCGGCCAACCTGCATAAAACGCCGCGTGAGTTAAAATTTCTGCCATTTCTTCCTTTGTGACGCCGTTTGCCTTGGCCCTTTCAATATGGTGCTGAAGAGAGCTGTCCAACACACCGCTCGACATAAGCGCTGTGACAGTAACTATGCTTCTGTCCCTGCCAGACAGCTTATCCTCTCTCGACCAGACCTCCCCGAATAGCACATCGTCGTTTAATTCTGCAAATTTAGGTGCAAAGCTTTCCAATGCGTCTCTGCCCGCTGTTACCTTTTCCATAATGTTTCTCCTTTTTATTTATTTTAATATTAAATAGCATTTAGTAATCTAAATAAAACAATCCGTGGATTTACCAAAAAAGTAAAACCGTGTTTTATATGGCCTTTTCATAAAATGACGTGTGTGATTCAGATTACTGTAGCATTTGTCAAATACTAAATCATAACTTTAAATTCTGTTTTTTAATTTACAAATATTTACCGAAATCTAAAATAAAGCTAAGCCTTTTATGGCTATTTAATTTTAATCTGCTGCGCGGTCCGCAAAATACTATATCTTTATGCATAAACGCGCAAGCGCATAACTTTTTATTTAAGACTGAATGTCAGACCTAAGCCTTATCCTTTGCTTTATACCACATTATAGTATCAATTTGTCATAGTACTGATATACCATAGCGGCATTTGCGCATAGTAAGTGCTAATAGCGCTTACGCAAGGCGAAGAAAAAGTGGTAAATATGATTAAAGCTTGTCGTATTCTTGTTCATCTACCGGCTCAAGCCACTCGTTTGATGCTCCATCTGCCGGCACCTCTACCGCAAGATGCTGAAACCAACTGTCTTTAGCCGCGCCGTGCCAGTGCTTCACCTCAGGCGGTATGTTTACTACATCGCCAGGCTTAAGCTCTATTGCCGGCTTGCCCCACTCCTGATACCAGCCTTTTCCGGCGGTAACCAGCAGAATCTGTCCGCCCTTGTGATGTATATGCCAGTTATTGCGGCATCCCGGCTCAAATGTCACGTTGCCGATACCAACGCCTTCAGTGGTAAGCATGTTTAAGTAGCTCTTGCCTATAAAATACTTCGCAAATTCTTTATTCTCCTCACCTACCGGGAATATACTTGAAATTTTTTCACTCATTTTCATTGCCCCTGTTTCGATTTTTAATTTATAAACACAATGCTAAAAATACGTCTTAGAGCTTTACTTCTGCGGTTTTAACTCTCCGTAGAAATACGCGGCGGTAGCGCCGCCGTCAATCAGGAAGTCCGCGCCGGTAATGAACGCCCCCTGCGGTCCCATAAGCAGTTCGGCAACGTTTGCCACTTCATCCGCCGTACCGGGACGTCCTGCCGGACAGTTCGCAAACATATTTTTGTAAAAATCACCTCTCGGTCCGTTGAATTCGTCAATCGCCAACGGCGTAACAATGATTCCTGGAGAAATTGAGTTAATTCGCGCACCCTTTTTGCCCCACTTAACCGCCTCAGCCATTACGCGCTTCTCATTGCAGCGTTTTGCAAGCTGATATGCATGCAGGGTATCTCTTATATTTTCCGGCTGAAGCACTTTCAAATCAAGAAGCTTTTCTGTAGGCGCAGTCGCCAGCTGTTCGTCAATTTCCGGAGAAAGCGCCGGCATCCTGTGTCCCGACTGGCTCGATATTGTTACTCCGACGCCGCCCGTTTTTATAACGCGCCCGACCTCTTCCAGCAAAACGGCAGTACCATATAAATCAACCTTTAAAATTGCCTCGATTGGCGCCTGACTCGGTGAAACGCCTGCAGCGTTTATAAGCATGCTGATTTCTCCGTATTCCTGTGCCTTAGAAATAATATTTAAAATAGAGCTTCTTGACGAGAGGTCCGTCTCAAAAGCTTCAGTATTAAATCCGGCACTGTTCATGACAGATGAAATGTTCTCTGCATTCTTTATGTTTTTATCGCCAATTACGATTTTTTTGCCATAGCCTACCCGCCTGGCAATAGCCATTCCTATCTGTCCAGCGCCAATCAGAAGTACTACATCTTTCATTGCACATACCTTTTTTATTTGTTCTTTATTTTATAACACAGCCATAAACTTCCGCCGTCCATAATGTCGGCGCTCTTTAACTCAAATCCCATCGCTTTAGCGTCAGAAAGTCCCGCTCTTGCCTCAAACAGAGATGGCGTATCAGATGCGCCGTCGGCAGCGGCAGCAATCACAATGCTCAGCTCGTCGCACATGCCCGACCTTATAAACGACCAGTTAAGGACTCCGCCGCCGCCAAGCATAAGCGTTTCTATATGAAACAGGCTTTTAAGCTTGTGCATCAAAATCTCATAGTCTAAAGAGGACTCGCCGGCAATTATATATGATATACCCAGCTTTCTGAGAAATGCTTTATAAGCATTTGAAGCTTTTTTTGTCAATATCTCAATGACATGAGCGATAGTGCCGGCATAGGTAACCGTATTTTTCTTCCAGCCTAATTTCCCGGATAAGTCGACCGAGACATAGTACATTCCGGCGTTGGACTGAGCTATAAAATCGCTGTCCGGCACAACAGGGGCACTGATATCAATCTGCGGTTTTTCATAAAATGTAAAGTTGTCATCTGTCGTCACCCTTCCGGACAACCAGCCCTGATGCTTATAGTATGCATTTTTACCAAATGCAATGCTGTCAAATACGGCTCCTGCGGCCTTTCCCTCTGGGGTGTCCATATAGCTTCCAGTAATCTTTCCATCAATAGATGTCAGCATATGGCAGAAAACATACGGTCTTTCCATTTAAGCACCTCAGTTATTTGTATGATTTCGCATAAATTTCAGCGCATTCTTCATCCGTCATAGGCGCAGGGTCTGCCATAAACAGGCCGCCCATGGTTGCGCGGGCGTTTTTGGCAAGCTCTAAAAAGTCGTCTGGTTTAATCCCGTAATCCGACATTTTAAGATTATCAACACCGCAGGCTTTCTGCAAATCCGACAGCGCTGTTATAAAATCCATAGGCTTATCGGCGTCTGACTTGCCTAAGGCCCTTGCCATAGCGATAAACCTGTCGTCGCAGGCATGCTTATTTATAAAGAAAGTGTAATATTCCTTTGATATCATAATAAGGCCCGCGCCATGCGGTAAATCCTGATGATATGCACTCATTGCATGCTCCATTGAATGCTCGCTGGTACAGGAGGACACAACCATAGAATATCCCGACATAGTGTTTGCAAAGGCCATGTGCTCGCGCGCCTCTATATCATTTCCATTTTCTACCGCGCGCGGAAGATATTTGCCTATATTCTCAATAGCCGCGAGCTGTACCATATCTCCCATGAGGTTTGAAGCCGAAGAAATATAGCCTTCCGTGCTGTGAAAAAGAGCGTCAAATCCTTGATGGGCCGTGAACTTGGGCGGTACGGTAAGCATAAGCTCAGGGTCAACTACAGCAAGTACCGGGAAAAGGCTGTCCATTCCGCCGCAGCCGATTTTCTCATTCGTATCCGGGTTGGTAACTACTCCCCACTGGTCTACTTCAGAGCCGGTGCCGGCAGTCGTAGTGATGGCGACAAACGGCAGCGCGGGGTTAACAAGCGGCATATTTTTGCCAGTCGAGCCGCCTACATAGTCCCATAAATCGCCCGGCTGCAGGGCGTACATAGCCATAATTTTTGCGGCGTCCATAACGCTTCCTCCGCCTAGAGCTACAACAAAATCACAGCCGTTGTCTTTTGCAAATTTTCCGCCCGCCTCAACCGTAGATTTCAGTGGGTTTGCTTCTACTTTATCAAATATTACATAGTCAGCGCCGGCCGCTTTTAACTCGTTAAGCGTACGGTCAAGCGCTCCGTTTTCACGTACAGATTTCCCGCCTGAAATAACCACCATTGCCTTTTTTCCCGGCAGGTTCTGCTCATGTAGCTGATTTAGACAGCCTGCACCAAATAATACGCGTGTTGGAACAAAAAAGTTGTAATTCATTATAATACCTCCGTTTATTAATAATTTTTTATTCTTTATTTATCCAATATTTTTTACCCACGGCCCATGCTTTTTATTTCTAAGCGGTCATTGCCCTAATACATCTTCATTTACCAATTACGGTTGATTTACCATATCAAACTCGTGTCTTGCGGTAATGCTATAGAGCTTTGCATTATACGCTTCACTATAAAGAAAGCTTATATAAATATGATTTCGTTTTTTTGCAGAGCCGAAGCCCGTTTATGTCGGCAAAGCCGCAATATGCATTCCATGGCCTTTTAAAGTTAATACATGTGCTTTCTCTATCAGCTCTCCGCTCAGATTTATATTTAGCAAAATGCGCTTGCCAGATTTGACAATGTTTGCCGTGATAATCAGACTTAAAGTATAAAAATTGATAATGTTTAATCGTCCAGTATACTTACACATTGTAAAATATAATATTCAGGATATTATAGCACCAATTAATTTTAATTAAGCCATCTCTTAATATCCGGCTCAGAATCTTTTACCTTAGAACCGTATATTGCAAGCCCTTTTTCTATATTGGCCTCAGGACAGATACGTTTTATATCGCTTTCACTGCTTCCTATTCCGCTGCCCTCATGAGTACAGAACGGCTTTATAGTTTTGCCAGTGAAATCATATTTTTCTAAAAAAGTAAATACGGCCATTGGCATAGTGCCCCAGTAATTCGGATATCCGAGATAGAGCGTATCATATTTATCAATACTGTCAATATAAGTTTTTAGCTCTGGCCGGGCGCCACGGCATTTATCCTGCTTGGCTTCTTCAATGCACTGCGAGTAGTCATCGGAGTATGCGCACATTGGCTCAATTTTAAACAAATCGGCCCCAGTAAGCTTTTGTATAATTTCTGCGGCAATCTCGGTATTTCCTTTGCTTAGACTTTTTATCTCACCTCTTACATAATTGCCGCCGGCCCTCGAAAAATACGCAATAATAGCCGACATATACATCTCCCCTTTCTAAATTTTTCCTTGACCCTATTATAAAACGCTTCGTCTTGACAGTGAATATCCAATATGTTACCATTGGATAAACTAAAAGTTTATACAAAAATTCATCGTGAATAGGGTGATAATATGTATAGCGAACAGCTAAAATCATTTATATGCGTCGCCGACTGCGGGAGCTTTTCAAAAGCTGCGGAAAAACTTTTTGTTTCATCCACCGCAGTTATGAAACAGATGAATATGCTTGAAAAAGAGTTGGGAATTAAACTGTTTATACGCACAAACCACGGTATCCGCTTAACCACTGCGGGTGAATCAATTTATAAGGATGCAAAATATATTATTTCCTATTTTGAAAAGGCCGTGCAAAAAGCGTTACAGCTCGAAAGCTCCGAGAAATATACAATACGCGTGGGCACGTCAATGCTTAATCCCTGCAAGGCGTTCATGGATTTATGGAACAGGGTAAACGATGACTTTCAGCAGTTTAGAATATCGGTCATTACTTTTGAGGACAACCATGAGGAAATTTTATCAGTTATTGATTCTATCGGCAAAAGATTTGATTTTTTAGTCGGCGTATGCGACTCGCTGGAGTGGCTTAAGCGGTGTAATTTTTATAAATTAGGAGAATATAGAGTATGCTGTGCAGTGCCAATAAAACACAGACTGGCATCTAAAAAGGCTCTGGATATAACTGATTTATACGGCGAGACCATGATGATGGTTCAGCGCGGCGATTCTCCTATAAACGACAGCATAAGGGACGAAATTGAGCAGCATCATAAAGAAATTATTATTGAGGATACTCCACATTTTTACGATATAGACGTATTCAATCGATGTGTACAGACAAACTGCGTGCTGTCTACTATAGAATGCTGGAACGACATACACCCATCTCTTGTGACTATTCCAGTTAACTGGGACTTTAAGATGCCGTACGGCCTGCTCTACTCCGCAAATTCTTCCGAAGCTGTTGTGCGGTTTTTAGAGGCTGTAGATAATATTAACAGTAAATAAAAATTTTATAATGCTTTCCAATTTTAAATATAGTCAATCTATTCAGCAATTTGATAATTAAAACTTCAAATGTTATATTATTGATACTCATCCATAAAGTTTGGCTAAATTTGCTATATCATTACATCGCCATGCTAAATATTTTATATGGTAATCTTTGTATCTTATAAATAAGTTTGCCGATTTAATAAATTTTGATTTGCAATTCTTTTCCTTATCTAAACTTTTTCGCTGTAAAGACATTGAGCTTTTATCTTGTGAATCAATCAAATTTATCGATTTGCAGACGGCAGTGGTACAAATACCCGTCTTTAGACGAGAATATATATTCTATCACTATGTGCATATTGCACGGGTTATCAGAGTGCAAAATTATAATGATAATAGTTTACGGCATTAGTGGCATTAGTGATTTATACGCTTAATTTAAAAGCAAAAGCGATGCAGATGAATCATTGCATCGCTTTTATAATTGGATTATTAAAAAATTTATGTGACTATTTAGTTCATCTTTATGACGATACTTTAGATTAAATATGAAACTATTGAATAAAAATTATCATAAAGATATGTAACACTGGGTTGTTTTATCAGAATTTATGCCGTCTGTTTGCATAACTGATTACAAGAAGAACAGCAAGTATAATAACAGCGGCAGACAAAACAGAGATAATAACAATATAAATAGGTGCTATACCAAGACTCGCATCGCCTGAGTTGCCTATCTGACCACTGTTTGAATTCCCGCCGTCAAACATCGGAGCATTGTTGCTTGTGTCATTACGGCTTGAAAAATCAGAACTGCTCTGCTCAGAGCTGTTGCCTGACTCATGGCCGTTATCTGATTCAGGGTTATCTTCGAAATTTAAGTCGTTTTTGCTCAGCTCTATTTTAGCTGTATGCCTATATTGATATTTATCATATGTAAAACGAAGGTCAATATGGCTGTCTGTTAAAACGGATGCAATCGTGATACTGTTTGAATAATCAATATTAAGTTCAATGTCTTTGAGATGCGGGTTTATGGTCAGACTCTTTCCAACACTGTCATATGCCTCAAAATTGCTGACAGTTATATCCTTGTCATAACCTGGAGAATTTATAAACGTATAGGTGATTTGAAGTAACTGGTTATACTCGTCATATTCGTATATATCATTTTCGTATTCATCCTTGCCTTTATACTCCTGCACGGTAAAAGGAGAATCAATGAGCAGCTTATAATCATCTATACGAAGAGTTGCTATACATTCATTGGTCTCTATATCAATTATTTCTATATTATCCCCTTTTTTATAAATATGGTTTCCCGCTTCTTTTGTGATGGTCTCTACTGATGGCATTATTCTGCATGAGGTAAACAGCAAAAGTGCGGAAAGCATTGTCAGTACTATGGATATTTTTTTCATAAAGTACCTCCAATAAAATATTATATTACATATTATATATCATATATCGACAAATATCTAATTACAATTTTGTTATTATGTATAATATAGTGATTAAAGTAAATGAAAATATGTCAAAGCATAATTTATTCAATTTTAGTTAATATTTTGCTGTTATACTACTTAAGATAAACTTATTTGGAGATGTGACAATGCTAAGTCTTACTGGAATAACTAAAGAATATCAAGCCGGCAATACTAAAGTGCAGGCGCTTAAAGGCATAGATCTTCATTTTCGTAAAAATGAATTTGTATGCATACTGGGTCCATCAGGCTGCGGCAAGACGACAATGCTCAACATACTCGGCGGTCTTGACCGATATACAAGCGGCGACCTTGTAATAAACGGGAAATCTACAAAAAACTTTACCGACAGGGATTGGGACACATACCGCAATCGTTCAATTGGGTTTGTATTCCAAAGCTATAATCTCATACCGCACCAGACGGTGCTTAGCAACGTCGAGCTGGCGCTTACGCTTTCGGGAGTATCAAAGGCTGAACGCCGCCGCCGTGCAATTGAGATGCTGAATAAAGTAGGGCTTGGCGACCAGCTTAACAAAAAGCCGACGCAGATGTCCGGCGGACAAATGCAGCGCGTCGCTATTGCAAGGGCGCTGGTAAATAATCCAGACATACTGCTTGCTGACGAGCCTACGGGTGCGCTGGACAGCGAAACCAGTGTGCAGATTATGGAAATACTTAAGGAAATCTCCAAAGATAAGCTGATAATAATGGTCACGCACAACGGCCAGCTGGCAGAGCAGTATGCAAACAGGGTAATAAGGCTGTTGGACGGAAAAATTATCGATGATTCAAACCCCTATGAGCCGGAAAAAGAAGAAAAAAGCGAGGACACTAAAAAGAAGAAGGACAAATATAAGAAACGCACATCTATGTCATTTTTTACGGCGCTGTCCCTCAGCTTTAACAATTTGCTGACGAAAAAGGCAAGGACATTTCTTACGGCTTTTGCAGGCAGTATAGGCATTATCGGCATTGCACTTATTTTATCGGTGTCAAACGGCTTCCAGATATATATTGACCGCATGCAAGAGGATACTTTATCAAGTTACCCGCTCAGCATAACCGAGCAGACAACGGATTTATCCGCCCTTATGGAAGCGCTGGGTGCTAATAATAAAGAGGGGCATGAGGTCGAGGACGGCACGCTCTATTCCAACGATATTATGAGCAAAATGATTACTACGCTTATGGCGTCGGTGTCCAACAACGACCTTAACAGATTTAAAACCTATATTGATGATAATTATGACAGTATAAGCAGTTATGTCAACGACATAGTATACGGCTATAATATAAATTTAAATCTATATGACTCCGACTACAGCGACGGTGTGGTGCAGGTTAACCCTGTGACATTCCTTTACGAGATGCTTAACATAAATAATGAAACGGCGGACGAGACGGCAAATAACATGATGATGTCCACTGAGGTATGGACGCAGATGCTTGATAATCGGGATTTGCTTAATTCGCAGTATGATGTTCTTGCCGGAACATGGCCGACGTCAAGAAACGAGGTCGTGCTTGTCGTTGACGAAAACAATGAAATAATGGATTATACACTTTATGCTCTGGGGCTTAAGAGCATGGATGAGCTCCAGGAAATGACGGAGAAAATCCAAAACGGAGAGGAATATACTCCAACCCCTACGCAGTACAGCTATGACGACATACTCGGCAAGACATACAAGCTCGTGCTGAGCACTGACTATTATGAGAAATCCGGCAATACGTGGACAGATAAAAGTCAGGATGAGGAATATATGAAAACGGTGCTGGACAATGCTGAAGAGATAAAAATAGTCGGCATAATACGTCCGGCAGAGGGTGTTGAAATGACGTCAATTTCCGGCTCAGTCGGCTATACGAAAGAGCTGACTGAATATATAATAAATGCTGTTAACGAGTCGGAAATAGTGAAAGAGCAAAAAGAAAATCCTGACATAGACGTATTTACCGGCAAGGAATTTGCAAAAGAAGACAAAGAAGCTGCATCTGGAACAACCGGCACAGAAGTAGATATCTCAACGCTTCCACAGGAAACACAGGCATATCTGGCAACATTGCCAGAAGATGAAAGAGCGAAAGTACTCGAGTCATATTCGCCCGTTTCAAGCTCTACCTATGAAAGCAATTTGGAAAAACTTGGTGTTGTAGATCTCGATACGCCGTCCAGTATAAATATTTACCCGCGTGACTTTGATTCTAAAGAGCAGATAGAAAAGTTTATATCAGACTATAACGACAAAATTACAGCGGACGGCAATGAAGAGTATACAATAAAATATACCGACTATGTCGGCCTAATGATGTCGTCCATAAGCACTGTTATTGATACAATCAGTTATGTACTCATCGCGTTTGTCGGCATATCGCTGGTGGTATCATCAATTATGATAGGCATTATAACCTATGTATCGGTATTGGAGCGCACAAAGGAGATAGGAATATTAAAGAGTATAGGCGCCAGCAAAAAGGATATATCAAGAGTATTCAACGCAGAAACGCTTATAGTCGGATTTACCGCAGGAATGTTCGGTATACTTGTAAGTCTGCTGCTTACAATACCTATAAATGCAATACTTCAGTCTATTACCGGAATAGCTAATGTCGCACAGATGCCGATAGTCGGAGCTGTTATATTAGTTCTGCTGAGCATGGCGCTCACGCTTATTGCTGGGCTTATACCATCTAAAATTGCAGCAAGAAAAGATCCGGTCGTCGCTCTAAGATCTGAATAACTTAGTTTATATAAAGGGATTTTAATAATTAAATTTATATCATGTATGTTTAAACCTCAATATTGCACATAAAAAGAGGCCGCTTAGGGCGGCCTCTTTTTATTATATTTTCATATTTACATCCATTTGCTTTAGCTTGTCTATAATCTCATCCACCGACTGCTGCACCTCTGATTTTGTGAGGGTTTTGTCAAGCGATGAGAAACTGTATCTCAATGTTATGCTCTTCTCTTCGCCGTCATATGTGTCAATTAGCTTTACATCTTTAAGATTTTCTGTTCCCAACCATGCCGAGCCCATCTTCTCAAAACTCACAGCCGGATTTACCACAAATGTTAAATCTATATCTATGCCGGGGAATTTGGAGACCTCTTTATACTCAGTAACTTTTGGCTCTATGTTGCCGAAGTCATCCATATATATCTCCGCCATAGCCACGACTGCCTTCTTTCCGATTTTATCAGCAACAGACGGATGAAGCAGTGCTATGCTGCCTATGTTCTTTTCTTTGCATAAAATATCTGCCGTATTTTTCGGATGCTGCCACTGGCGAACTTTATCCGACGGACTAAAGGCCGCCGACACGCCCTTTACGTCCCTACACAGGAAAGAGACAATATCGCGAATTTTAAAATAAAGCTCCCGCTCACTTTTTACTGTGCTGTAAAGCACAATGCCGAGCTTCTTGCGCTCAACGCACATGCCGTCGCTGCCAAGTCCCTCGACCGTCTTGCCTATCTCAAATATACCGAAATCATCGCTGAAAGCATGATTTGATGCGGTCATTGTAAGGAGCGTCGGTACTATTGTATCACGCAGCATTTCATTATCCGGCGTCATTGCGTTTATTATGCGCACGCTGCCGTTTATGCCAAGTCCTATTTCCTTTAATTTTTTCGCATCGCACCATATGTACGAATGCACTTCATGCAGCCCGAACTCGCGCACTAAAATATCTTTTACTCCCTTTTCGCTTATCTTCTGCTGCGAAAGGCGTACAGGATAAAGCGGACTTACGGTAGTCGTTATCTTAAAGTTGTCATAACCGTATATCCTTGTTATCTCCTCTATGATGTCTGCCTTTATGCTTACGTCCTTAGTGGCGCGCCATGACGGCACAAAAACGGTGAACACGTTATCCTTAAGCTCGACGCCAAATCCAAGCGAGCGCAGCGTTTTAAGTATCTGCTCCTCTGAAATATCTATGCCGGTATATCTGTCGACATACTTTTTGTCAAACACTATAGGCTGAGCCTCAAACTTCTTAACATACACGTCGGTGAGCGAAGAGATTACCTCACAGCCGCTGTCGCTGTCCTTCATGAGCTTAAGATAGCGCTTTATGGCCGGAACCGTAAGCTCCGGGTCGAGGGATTTTTCATATCTCATGCTGGCGTCGGTGCGCAGTCCGAGACGTGTGGAGGTCTTTCTGACAGATACACAGTCAAAATTAGCTGATTCAAGCAGCAGCGACGTCGTGTCATCCTCTATCTCCGATGCAAGTCCGCCCATTACGCCCGCTACCGCCACCGGCTCACCGGCGCTGTATATCATAAGCGTGTTTTCATCTATCTTGCGGCCGACCCCATCCAGCGTGTCAAAGCTGTATTCACCGCCGGCGCGCTTTACCTCAATACTGCTGACCTTGCGCATGTCAAAAGCGTGCATGGGCTGCGAAAGCTCCAGCATTATATAGTTTGTAAGGTCGGCGATAAAATTAATCGCACGCATGCCGCAGTAATAAAGCCTTATTCTCATGTCCACCGGACTTGTTTTGCGCGTGACGTTCTGTATCTTAAGGCCTGAATATCTGTAGGCTATGTCCTTGTCCTTTATGTCGATATCAACCTTAGGCAAATCATTGTACTCATCTGTGTCGTACACATCAAGCTCTTTCAGCGGACGCCCCGTAAGTGCAGAAAATTCCCTCGCTATGCCGTAATGTCCCCACAAATCCGGGCGGTTGGTGAGGGATTTATTGTCCACCTCAAAGATTATGTCTTCCACGCCGTATGCCTTTTTGATGTCGGTGCCAAGCTCTATATCGTCGGTTATGTCCATTATTCCGGAATTGTCAGCGCTTATTCCAAGCTCCTGCTCCGAGCAGCACATGCCCTGCGACATGACGCCCGCCACCGGACGCGCCTCAATCTTCATTCCGCCGACCATGCCGCCTACCGTTGCAAAGGCGGTTTTCATGCCAACTCTCACATTCGGCGCACCACATACGCAGTCAAAAATCTTTTCGCCGGCGTCCACTTTAAGCAGGTGCAGCTTTTTGGAGTCAGGGTGGTTTTCCACCGACAAAATCTTCGCCACTACCACGCCGCTTACGTCGCGGCCTTTGTATATTATGTCCTCGACTTCCGCCGTCGAAAGAGTAAAACGCTTTATAAGCTTTTCGATATCCAGCCCCGAAAGGTCTACGAAATCCTGAACCCAGTTCATTGAAACAAGCATTATTTATCCATCCTCACACATTATATATTGGTAAACTGCGACAGCGCCTTAAGGTTGCCGGAGTTAAAGTCGCGTATATCCTTAACGCCATATTTCATCATGGCCAGACGCGTCAGTCCAAGTCCGAAAGCAAAGCCGGTATATTCCTCACTGTCAATACCGCCGTATTCCAGCACCTTTGGGTGAATCATGCCGCAGGGGCAAAGCTCCAGCCAGCCGGAGTTCTTGCAGGAGGGGCAGCCCTCGCCGCCGCAGATTAGGCAGTTGATGTCAAGCTCAAAGCCCGGCTCAACAAACGGGAAAAATCCGGGGCGCAGCCTTACATTTACCTCGCGCTTGAAAACCTCCGTAAGCATGGTTTTCATAAAGTAGATAAGGTTCGATATTGATATATCCTTGTCTATCATGATGCCCTCCATCTGGAAGAAGGTGTTTTCGTGGGAAGCATCGGTAGACTCATTTCTAAAGCATCTGCCTGGGAAAATAGCTCTCAGCGGCGCACCGTATTTGCGCATAATAAAATTCTGCGCAGCCGATGTGTGCGTCTTGAGCAGCTGACCATTCTCTATATAATAAGTATCCTGCATGTCCCTTGCCGGGTGGTGCTTTGGTATGTTAAGCGCCTCAAAGCAGTGATAATCATCTACTATTTCGTCATAATCTTCTATTGTGAAGCCCATGCTGAGGAAGATGTCCTCCACCTCACGCTGGATAATGGTTATTGGATGGTATGAGCCCTGAGTAAAGTCCGGCGGCAAAGTAACGTCAAACCGCTCCGACTCGTTGATTTTCTTTAAAAGCTGCTCTTCCTTGATTTCCTCAGTCCGCTGTGCAATCTGCCGCTCAATGTCGGACTTTAGAATATTGACGCTTTTGCCGACCTCTTTTCTTTCCTCGTGGCTTAAGGATTTCATGCCCTGTAAAATCTCCGTCACAAATCCCTTTTTACCGAGATAGGCAATGCGGATATTCTCCACCGCCTGAGAGTCGGCCGCCTTTTCTATATCCTGCTTAAAGCGGGATACAAGCTCCTCAATTTTTTGCTGCATAAATATTCGTCCTTCCGCGTTAAATAATGGGCAATACCCAAATTCAAACAAACGGCCGTCGGTGGGTGCGCCTGAAAATCAACAGGCTTGTCCGCCGATAAGTGCCCTGTTAAGAGATATTTTTACGGCCGTGGCTATATATTCACAAAGCAGCACCGCCTCAGCGGCCTGCACCTATTTATTATACT
>JAUUSE010000038.1:0-16500 GCA_030842085.1 Bacillota bacterium
GGCTTATTCCATCTTTTGCATGTCTTCACTATTCTTAACTGCACCGCAGGTGCCGTTTTTAGCGTAAATTATCTCGCCGTCAAGTCGCTCTTTCCTTGTTCTCTCAGAGCGTGTCCTGCTGTAATTTGTTATCCACCTAAGTCCTAATGTCTGACGTCTCTCGGGACGTACCTCCATAGGAACCTGATAGGTGGAACCGCCGACTCTGCGTGCTTTTACTTCGAGCTGCGGCATTACATTCTCCATTGCTTCCTCAAAAGCCTCAAGCGGTTCTTTACCAGTCTTTTCCTGGATTATTTCGAATGCGCCATAGACAATCTTCTGGGCTACGCCTCTTTTGCCGTCGTACATGACGTTGTTTATAAGACGTGTCACCAGCTTTGAATTGTATATTGGATCAGGCAAAACATCACGTTTTGAAATCTTACCTCTTCTTGGCACTTCGCTTCCCTCCTTCATAAATTCAATGATATCATAGGTACTCGAGCAATATCCCGTTTGTGCCGATACAGAGGCTTTTTATATAAACCACTGTATAAGCAAACAGTAGGAAAATCTCTTTAACTATTTGGTCTTTGGGCGCTTAGCACCATACTTGGAGCGGCCCTGCATCCTTCCGGATACTCCCTGTGCATCCAGCGTACCGCGGATTATGTGGTAACGTGTACCAGGCAAGTCCCTAACACGTCCGCCGCGTACTAAAACAACGCTGTGTTCCTGCAGATTGTGGCCTATTCCCGGTATATAAGCTGTTACCTCTATACCATTTGAAAGACGCACCCTGGCTACCTTTCTCATTGCAGAGTTAGGCTTTTTCGGAGTCATGGTCTTAACAACCGTGCACACACCGCGCTTCTGCGGCGAATTCTTATCGCTGTACTCGCGCTTCTGTGAGTTATAGCCTTTCTGCAGAGCCGGGGTCTTGTACTTTCTGACATTGACCTCTCTGCCCTTACGCACTAACTGATTAAAGGTCGGCATATTACACCTCCTCAAAAAATATTTATGATAAACGGCAACCCGTTTTCACCTGAATTTTAGGCATACGCCCACACGATATTAATAATATACCCTAAAACCTTATTTTGTCAAGACATATATGCTTTTTATGCTTATATTATTGGTAAAAATTTAAATTTAAAATCAAATCTTTACTTTTTCATCAAATTATGCGGCAATGTTCTGCTGCTCAGTGGCATTATTGGCTTGTAACACAGCCGATCCTGTCCGGCGCCGATTAACTCCGCGCAATATCATTGTACTTTGGCCATAAAAAGCCAATAAGATAAAGCACTGACATATAACACAACTCACGATGCATAGCAGCAATTAGCACCGTGAGCTGTATTTATCAATATTTTATCCGTTTAATACCGCTTATTCAGCTACATAAGTTATTTGGTCTTCATCCAAAGCCGGATTAAACGGTTCTTCCTCTATAAGCGGCTCATCCTTATGGTCGTCATAGCACTTCATGCCGGTGCCGGCCGGAATAAGCTTGCCTATTATAACATTTTCCTTAAGTCCGAACAGAGAATCAACCTTGCCCTTTATAGCAGCATCGGTTAATACACGCGTAGTCTCCTGGAACGATGCCGCTGACAGGAATGACTCTGTCGCAAGAGACGCCTTTGTTATACCAAGCAGTGTCGGCTGATAGGTTACAAGCTCAAGCTCTATGCCCTCGTCCTCCATACGCTGCTTTATTTTCGCGTTTTCTGCAATAACCTCTGTCCTGTCAACCAGCGAGCCCGGCAAAAATTCCGACGCACCCTGATTTTCTATTTTTACCTTGCGCATCATCTGGTGAATTATTACCTCAGTGTGCTTGTCGTTGATATCAACACCATGCAGGCGGTAAACGCTCTGCACCTGGGCAATAATGTAGTTCTGTACTGCCTCTGTGCCCTTTACTGCAAGTATATCCATCGGATTTATGGCGCCCTCTGTCAGTGAGTCACCCTTGCTTATCACATCGCCGTCGTTTACTATTATGCGATATCCATAAGGTATCGTATATTTCCTCTCATCGGCGTTTTCAGTGTCGGTCACCACTATCTCGCGGTTCTTCTTAACCTCCTGAATACGTACAGTACCATCTATCTCGCTTATAAAGGCCGCGCGCTTCGGCTTGCGTGCTTCAAACAGCTCTTGTATACGCGGAAGACCCTGTGTAATATCCTCCGCACTGGCTATACCACCCGTATGGAAAGTACGCATTGTGAGCTGTGTTCCCGGCTCGCCTATCGACTGTGCGGCTATTGTGCCGACCGCCTCGCCAACTACTACCGCCTCGCCTGTCGCAAGGTTCGCACCGTAGCACTTCTTGCACACGCCGTGATTAGTATGGCAGTTGAGTATTGAACGAATCTGTATTCTGTCTATGCCGGCGGCTCTTATCTTCTTGGCTATATCATCCGTTATCATCGTGTCGGTATCACATATAACCTCGCCTGTCGCCGGGTCTATGGCCGGGTCGGTAAGATATCTTCCAACCAGACGTTCCTCCATAGGCTCTATTACCTGTCCGTCGCCCACAACGTCGGATACATATATTCCCGTTGTTGTGCCGCAGTCGTCCTCTCTTACAATAACATCCTGCGCAACGTCGACAAGCCTTCTTGTAAGATATCCCGAGTCAGCCGTTCTGATAGCTGTATCAGCAAGTCCTTTACGCGCGCCGCGGGAGGATATAAAGTATTCAAGTACATTAAGTCCCTCACGGTAGTTGGCGCGTATTGGTATTTCGATAGTACGTCCCGACGTATCGGCTATAAGTCCGCGCATGCCGGCCAGCTGTCTTATCTGGCTTGACGAACCGCGGGCGCCGGAGTCAACCATCATATTTATCGGGTTAAACTCGGCCAGATTTCCTTTAAGAGCATCTGACACAAGATTTGTCGTCTCTTCCCACTGCTCTATTACTAGACGGCGGCGTTCATCGTTGCTTATAAGTCCGCGACGATAATCCCTTGTTATGCGGTCTATATTCTTCTCCGCCTGAGCAATAAGTTCAGCCTTTGCCGGCGGTATTACCGCGTCAGATACAGCTATTGTAACGGCACTGCGTGTGGAATATTTAAAGCCTGTAGCCTTTATTTTATCAAGCATTTCAGACGTCTTAGTTGTGCCGTATCTCTTAATGCAGCGGTCTATAATATCGCCGAGCTGCTTTTTGCCTATCTTATTTGTGCGGCGTTTTTCGCCCTCGCCCACATAAAGGCCGATTTCAAGATCAAGCTCGTGGCCCTCAACTGTACGGTCGACATAGCCAAGGCCGTCGGGTATCGATTCGTTAAACAGTATAAAGCCAACCGTAGCGTCAATTATTCTTGATATTCTCTCGCCGTTTTTCTCACCAAATACACGAACCTTTATAGGCGCATGCAGTCCAACAGCGCCCTCCTGATACGCCATTATGGCCTCATCTTTATCCTTAAACACCTTGCCGGTGCCAGGCTCATTTTCATTAATGAGCGTAAGATAATAGGAGCCCAAAACCATGTCCTGAGTAGGCACCGTAACCGGCTTTCCGTCCGACGGCTTTAGCAGGTTATTGGCCGACAGCATAAGCAGTCTCGCCTCGGCCTGCGCCTCCGCCGAAAGGGGTACGTGCACAGCCATCTGGTCGCCGTCAAAGTCGGCGTTGTAAGCGGTACATACCAGCGGATGCAGCTTTAAGGCGCGTCCCTCAACCAGCACCGGCTCAAACGCCTGAATGCCGAGCCTATGCAGCGTAGGTGCACGGTTAAGCAGCACCGGATGGTCCTTTATAACTATTTCCAGCGCGTCCCAGACTTCGTTGCGCGCGCGCTCTACCATTTTTCTTGCGGATTTTATATTTCCGGCAGCGCCTGTCTCAACAAGGCGCTTCATAACAAACGGCTTGAACAGCTCAAGCGCCATTTCCTTAGGCAGACCGCACTGATAAATCTTAAGCTCAGGACCGACGACTATAACCGAACGTCCGGAATAGTCGACGCGCTTACCAAGAAGATTCTGGCGGAAACGTCCCTGCTTGCCCTTAAGCATATCAGAGAGCGATTTAAGCGGACGGTTGTTCGGACCCGTCACAGCGCGGCCGCGGCGGCCGTTGTCTATCAGCGCGTCAACCGCTTCCTGAAGCATGCGCTTCTCGTTGCGGACTATTATGTCTGGCGCGCCAAGCTCCAAAAGTCTCTTAAGACGGTTGTTGCGGTTTATAACCCTGCGGTACAAATCATTGAGGTCGGAGGTGGCAAAACGTCCGCCGTCAAGCTGTACCATAGGACGTATATCCGGCGGTATTACCGGAATAACATCAAGTATCATCCATTCCGGACGGTTGCCTGAAAGCCTGAAAGCCTCAACAACCTCCAGTCTTTTAAGCAGACGGACGCGCTTTTGGCCTGTAGCCGTCTCAAGCTCTTCTTTAAGCTCATCGCTGAGCTTGTCTAAATCGATTTCCTCCAGCAGCTTCTTTATCGCTTCGGCGCCCATGCCGGCTTCAAAGTCATCCTCATACTTTTCGCGCATGTCGCGATACTGCTTTTCATTAAGCAGCTGCTTCTTTACCAACGGCGTGTCCTTCGGGTCGATTACGATGTACTGTGAGAAATACAGCACCTGCTCCAGCATTCTCGGCGATAAATCGAGCATTAATCCCATTCTCGAAGGAATTGTCTTGTAATACCATATATGCGATACCGGCGCCGCCAGTTCAATGCTGCCCATTCTCTCGCGGCGAACCTTTGAGCGTGTTACCTCAACGCCGCAGCGGTCGCATATTTTGCCCTTATATCTTATTCTCTTATATTTTCCGCAGTGGCACTCCCAGTCCTTTGTAGGGCCGAAAATACGCTCGCAGAAAAGACCGTCGCGCTCCGGTTTAAGTGTGCGGTAATTTATGGTTTCCGGCTTCTTTACCTCGCCATGCGACCAGCTCCTGATCTGCTCCGGCGATGCTAGACCTATTTTAATAGATTCAAACTCATGAAATTCCATTTTTGACCTTCTTTCCGCCTTATTAAAGTCTTAGTTAAATCAATTATTCCGCATCGTCGTCTAAAAGCATGTCATCAGCGGCATCATCATATTCTATTTCGTCGTCGGCTATTATCTCTTCTTCCTCAATAGGCTCGCCTTCGGAGTTTTCAAGACCAAATCCATGCATTTCGCCCTCTTCGCCTTTCTGAGAAAGCTCCTCAGGTATATTGAGTCCAATGTCATCGTCATCGTCAAACGACTGTTTCAAATCAATCTCGTTTCCATCGCCGTCCAGCACTTGGACGTCAAGCGCCAGCGACTGCAGCTCTTTAATAAGCACCTTGAAAGATTCCGGTATGCCGGGCTTAGGCACATTCTGTCCCTTAACTATGGCCTCATACGTCTTAACACGGCCGACAACGTCGTCGGATTTAACGGTGAGTATCTCCTGCAGTGTATAAGCCGCGCCATACGCCTCCAGCGCCCAAACTTCCATTTCACCAAACCTCTGGCCGCCGAACTGCGCCTTACCGCCGAGCGGCTGCTGAGTAACCAGCGAGTACGGACCCGTCGAACGCGCATGTATCTTGTCATCAACCAGATGATGCAGCTTGAGAAAGTACATATAGCCTACCGTTACGGGATTGTCGAACCTTTCGCCGGTACGTCCGTCATAAAGATATGACTTGCCGTCCTCTCTAAGTCCCGCCTCTCTCAGGCACTCGCGTATATCCGCCTCATGCGCGCCGTCGAATACCGGTGTGCATATCTTCCAGCCCAGCGCCTTTGCAGCATAGCCGAGATGTACTTCAAGCACCTGACCGATATTCATACGCGACGGAACGCCCAGCGGATTAAGCACTATGTCAAGCGGAGTGCCATCGGGTAAAAACGGCATGTCCTCCACCGGCAGTATTCTCGATACAACACCCTTGTTACCATGGCGGCCGGCCATCTTGTCGCCGACGGATATCTTCCTCTTCTGCGCAATATAGCAGCGTACAACCATGTTAACTCCCGGATTTAACTCCGATGAATTTTCTCTTGTAAATACCTTAACGTCGACAACCGTGCCATATTCACCATGCGGCACCTTAAGGGAGGTGTCTCTAACCTCTCTTGCTTTTTCGCCGAATATAGCGCGCAGCAGACGTTCTTCCGCCGTAAGCTCGGTCTCGCCCTTAGGAGTTACCTTGCCCACCAGAATATCGCCGGCCTGCACCTCTGCGCCAACGCGTATAATTCCGCGCTCGTCCAAATCCTTAAGCGCATCTTCACCAACGTTCGGTATATCTCTTGTGATTTCTTCCGGTCCGAGCTTTGTGTCTCTCGCCTCTATCTCGTATTCCTCTATATGAATTGAAGTAAATACGTCCTCTTTTACCAGCTTTTCATTTATAAGAACAGCGTCCTCATAGTTATAGCCTTCCCACGTCATAAATCCGATAAGCACATTTTTGCCGAGACTTATCTCGCCGTTGCTTGTCGCCGGGCCGTCAGCTATAACGTCGCCTTTTTTAACTCTCTGACCCCAATTTACAATCGGGCGCTGATTTATGCACGTACCCTGATTGGAGCGCAGGAATTTAGTCAGGCGGTAATGGTCTACTTCGCCCGAATCCGTCTTTATCTCTATGTGGTTGGCCGTAACTCTCTGAACCACGCCGTCATGCTTGGCCAGCGCAACAACGCCGGAGTCAACGGCTATTTTATATTCCATGCCGGTGCCGACTATCGGACTTTCCGTCTTCATCAGCGGCACAGCCTGCCTCTGCATGTTGGAGCCCATCAGCGCGCGGTTGGCGTCGTCGTTTTCAAGGAAAGGTATCATTGCCGTAGCAACAGAAACAACCATTCTCGGTGATACGTCCATATAATCCGCAGCGGAGCTTTCAACCTCCATAAACTCGTCGCGGAAACGAGAGTTAACTTTCGGATTTTTAAAACGGTTGTTTTCATCCAGCGGCTCATTAGCCTGCGCTACGACAAAGTCGTCCTCTACATCCGCCGTCATATATTCAACTTCATCCAGCACAACTCCCGTTTCCTTGTCCACGCGGCGGAAGGGCGCCTCGATAAAGCCGTATTCGTTTATTCTCGCATAGGTCGCAAGATAGTTTATAAGTCCTATGTTCGGACCTTCCGGCGTCTCAATAGGACACATTCTTCCATAGTGGCTGTAGTGAACGTCGCGGACCTCAAATCCTGCGCGGTCTCTTGAAAGTCCGCCGGGGCCGAGGGCTGAAAGACGACGTTTGTGCGTAAGCTCGGCCAGAGGGTTCGTTTGGTCCATAAACTGCGACAGCGGAGAGGAACCGAAGAACTCCTTAACCGCCGCCACTACAGGGCGTATGTTTATAAGCGACTGCGGCGTAATTATATCCATATCCTGCGCCTGCAGCGTCATTTTCTCGCGTATCACGCGCTCCATACGGGAAAAGCCTATCCTAAACTGGTTCTGCAGCAGCTCGCCCACCGAACGTATGCGGCGATTGCCCAAATGGTCAATGTCATCGGTATTTCCCACATCATGCGCAAGATTAAGCAAATAGTTTACCGTTGCAAAAATATCGTCAAGCGTTATGCACTTCGGCATAAGCTCGTCTATTCGCTGCTCTATTGCCGCACGTATTTCATCTTTTGTTTTATTATTCTCAAGTATATCCTTAAGCACGTCAAAGCAAACCATCTCGTTTATTCCAAGATCAGTCACGTCAAAATCTATGAAGTTGTTTATATAAACCATGCCGTTGGATATAACCTTTACTTCGCACTCATTAGCCTCGGCGTCGACTATCTTGAGATAAGCCTCTTTAACGCCCTTGTTGGATATTTCCTCCGCACGCTCCTTAGTGAGTATCTCTCCAGCGTCGGCTATTATCTCGCCCGTCATTGGGTCGGCCACAGGACGCGAAAGCTCTTTACCGGCTATTCTGTGCCATAAAGCAAGCTTTTTGTTGTACTTATATCTGCCGACTCTCGACATATCATAACGGCGGCTGTCAAAGAACAGCGCCTCAATATATGACTGAGCGCCGTCGACGGTAAACGGCTCGCCCGGACGAAGCTTCTTATAAACCTCAGAGAGCGCCTCCTCAGTATCTGCAGCCGTATCCTTGTCAAGTGTTGCCGACAATCTTTCATCGTCGCCGAGCACCGCCTTAATCTGCTCGTTTGATGAAAGCCCCAGCGCTCTTATAAATGTAGTTATGGGCAACTTGCGGTTTTTATCTATGCGGACATATAAAATATCGTTCTGGTCCGTCTCATACTCAAGCCATGCGCCGCGATTAGGTATAACGGTGGCGCTGTAAAGATGCTTTCCGGTTTTGTCTATGTCATAGCTGTAATAAACGCCGGGAGAACGCACGAGCTGTGAAACTATAACGCGCTCAGCGCCGTTTATGACAAAGGTTCCGGAATCCGTCATAAGCGGGAAATCGCCCATAAAGACTTCGCTTTCCTTTATCTCGCCCGTTTCCTTGTTGAGCAGCTGCGCCGTCACTCTCAGCGGAGCAGCATAAGTGGCATCCCTTTCCTTGCATTCGTTTATGCTGTATTTAGGAGTGTCATCAAGTTTGTAATCAATGAATTCCAATACAAGATTTCCGGTAAAATCAGTAATGGCAGATACATCCTTTAATACCTCTTTGAGGCCCTCTTTTAAAAACCACTCGTAAGAATTCTTCTGCACCTCAATAAGGTACGGCATTTCCAATACCTCTTTGATTTTTGAAAAGCTCATACGCGTAGTGACCCCGAACTGCACCGGTTTAACGTTCGCCATAGGCTTTTAATCACTCCTTTTTTATTAACAAAACCAAATTTGTTTACAGAAAGTTGCATAAAAAGCATATTAGTGGTATAATAATTTTACAGTCATTTTTAGCTGTAAAAATCGTATACCACCCCATGTTATTGCAGCTTACTATTATATAATAATGTATCTTTAAAGTCAAGTAAAATTTAACTTTAAATTAATATTTATATGTATATTTAGATTAATCTTTGATAATAATAGTATTGGATTAAAAAAAGCGTATATAAACAGCGTTTGTGCTTTTTTTACCCATTGCCGGCAAATTTTTGCCGGCAATGCCTTTTTATTTATAACTATTCCACATTAATAAAGTTTTAAATTTCATTCTATTTGCGTCTCTGCATATCAGATTATATAAAGATTTGCTTTAATGGATATTGCATATACAATTAAGCAAATCAGCCAGCACGGTCTTAGACTATGCTTTAAACGCGAAAAATTTGCCCCGTCATCATAATTTTTGCTGGAATAGATTATTCATTATTTCATCATTATCTACATTACGGATTCATACTGGCTTCTGCTCAAATTTTTATTCAATACACCGCTTCCTCTATCCGAATTCATTTAAACTTTTTTCTTTATACATGGCACAACGGCATTTTAATAAATCATTCGCCAAATATGGCAGTAAACGGCGCCTTGCGTAGTCTGCAAAACTGTCTAACTCCGGTTAACAAATTGAGCTAGAAACGCTCAATCGTTGAATTAAAGCTCCCGTTATACGTAAATAGACAAAATAATCTGGCTTTTCCATTTTTTACCTTTGATGTTTTCTTGTTCGTATAATGATGACGCTAAAGCTTTCTGCAATGATTTATTTGTTTTCTCAACATAACTATCACGCTTAAGCAAACAACAATTACCGGCAGATATATTACAGTCATATCTGCCGGATGTTTTATAAATGTCTATAAATATTGTTTCCATATAATCAATTTTTACTTAAACAAATTTATATACTTATTTCATGTGCTACTTTGTAAAGGTCATATTCAAACGGCTTTTTCATGGCAAGTGCTTCATTTATATCATAATCTACAATCTTGTCGCTCTTATACGCTACAACCCTGTTGCCTATACCGCTGGATAAAAGCTCAACAGCTCTGTGTCCCATCTGACTGGCTATAACCCTGTCGCGCACTGTAGGAGAACCGCCGCGCTGTACATGTCCAAGTACCGTCGCACGTGACTCTATGCCGGTTATCCTTTCAATTTCTTTCGCCATTTCGTCGACATGGCCAACGCCTTCGGCAACCACTATAATAAAATGCTTTTTGCCGGATTTCAGCGTCTCATACATTTTATTTATTACATCTTTTTCAATGTCAAAAGGAACCTCCGGCACCAAAATAGCCGTCGCACCTACCGCTATGCCGGTATGCAGTGCAAGGAAGCCTGCGCGCCTGCCCATTACCTCAACAACCGTACATCTTTCGTGCGACTGCGCAGTATCCCTCAGCCTGTCGACCATTTCCATCGCCGTGTTCATCGCCGTGTCAAAGCCTATTGTATAATCAGTGCAGGCTATGTCGTTGTCTATTGTGCCGGGCAGTCCTATACAAGGGATTCCCCTTTTCGACAAATCAAGCGCGCCGCGGTATGAGCCGTCGCCGCCTATTACGACAATGCCTTCTATTCCGAGTTCATGACATACGTCAATAGCTTTCTGCATGCCATCTTCTGTTTTAAACTCGGGGCTGCGTGCAGTGTAAAGAATCGTACCGCCTCTATGTATTATGTCCGAAACGCTTCTTAAATACATCCTTGACGTATCGTTATTTATAAGGCCGTTGTAGCCTCTTCTTATGCCTATTACCTTTATTCCTTTCAAAATTGCCGAACGCACGACCGCTCTAACCGCAGCATTCATGCCCGGAGCGTCGCCGCCGCTTGTCAGTACACCTATCGTCTTCATTCTCCACTTTCTCCTTTGGAAATCATTTATAATCAAAAAATATTATAATACATTGCAAAAATCAATACAATAGCTAAATTTACACAAACATTAAATTTTAATCGTTTTTTACCATTGCTATTCTTTAATTTTACATTTTTTATACATATTTGTTGTTATGTAAACTCGCCCTGTCAAAAAGCAGGAAGACTGCTTCAGCACACGGCACAGCTATCCTCGTTTATGAATAACATGCGCGCCGCACACTGCAATAAATCTTCCTGCTGTATGTCATATGTCTGCCGCTTAGCGGTCACAACGCTGATAGGTTAAACAAATTTCGTAAGATGCATACGCATCTAAGGCGCCGCTTTACATTTCAATATTATGCGTCAGGAGTACTATTTCTCCACAACCTCTATCTGTTTAGCTATCATGTCGCCGTTTTCACTGCTCATGAATATACCGCATTTCATAAGCGATTTGCCGGAATACTCCTTGCCGTTTACGATGTATATGCTGTCCTCTTTAAGTCCCTGAAGCTTTATATATATAGCCGGAGCATTGGCATAAGCCCTAACCTGCACATAATTCACAAGCGCCTTTGACTTATCCTCTGAAAGGAACATCCACGCAACATATCTGTCGGTCTTATACGGGTCGGAGAGGCGGTAATAATCGCCGTAATTTATCAAATCATAATATTTTTTATATGTCTTAACCTGCTCTTTAACAATCTCCTTTTCCTCATCCGTCATAAGATTGGTGTCGAGCTCGTATCCGAAGGTTCCAGACATAGCTACAACGCCGCGCGTCTCAAGCGGAGATATGCGTCCCGTCTGGTGATTCGGGCAGGCCGATACGTGCGCGCCCATAGTGGAAACGGGGAACATAAACGACGTACCGTACTGTATGAACAGCCGTGCAAACGCATCAGAGTTGTCTGACGCCCAAGTCTGCGGCGCATAGTAAAGCATACCTGCGTCAAAGCGGTTTCCGCCGCCGGAGCAGCTCTCAAACAATATATTCGGGAAAGACGATGTAAGCCTCTCAAGCAAGTCATAAAGGCCGAGTACATATCTGTGCATTACTTCGCCCTGACGCTCTGCCGGCAGTAGCGCCGTCCACGCATTTGCTATCTGGCGGTTGGCGTCCCACTTTACATACTCTATGTTGGCGCTTTTCAGCACGCTGCTTATCGAGTCATACAGATAGTCCACTACATCCTTTCGCGACATATCTATTACAAACTGGCAGCGGCCGAGCATGCCCTGACGTCCGGCGGTGCGCAGCACCCAGTCGGGATGCGCGCGGAAAAGGTCGCTGTCCTCAGATATCATCTCCGGCTCAAACCACAGTCCAAACTTCATGCCTAAATCATTTATTTTTTGGCAGAATTTATTAATTCCGCTCGGAAGCTTCTTGGTGTTGACAAACCAATCGCCAAGCCCGCTTCTAGCGTCGTCGCGCTTTCCAAACCAGCCGTCATCCAGCACCAGCATCTCAATGCCGAGCTTTGAAGCGTCCTCAGCTATTTTATAAATTTGCTCTTCTGTAAAATTGAAGTATGTAGCTTCCCAGTTGTTTATAAGTATTGGGCGGCGGGACAGGTGATATTTACCGCGCGTGAGATTGTGATGAATTATATTGTGATAGTTTCTGGAAAGCTGGCCTAAGCCCTCTCTGCTAAAGCTCATCATTACTTCCGGCGTGCAGAATTCGTCGCCGGAGTTAAGCTCCCACCTAAACGATTCAGGCTGTATACCCATAGTTACACGCACCTGATCGGCCTGGTCCTGTTCCACCTCGGACAAAAAGCTGCCGCTGTACACAAGGCAGAAGCCGTAGCAGTCGCCCTGTGTTTCGCTGGCATTATTATCGCACAAAATCATAAACGGCGTGCGCTGAGAGCTTGAAGAGCCGCGGAAGCTGTCTGCCACCGTCTTGCCGTGGCGCAGCGGAGCGCGCTCGATAAACTTTTCGCCCAATTGTCTGCCGTAAAACGTCATTAAGTCGAAATTTGGAGCTATATTATAATCTACGCACATTGACATGGCGCGCTCAAGCCACACACGTCCCTGTCCGCCGTTCTTTATAATGGCGTTGCGGGTTATAACGTCCCTTTGCTCGAATACCGAATAATATAGGTCGACGCTAATGCCGCTTATTTTATCCAGCAGTTCTATTTTAAGCGTCTGTACCTCATCGCTGCCGCCATATGTCGCCGGAAGCCCTTTAAGCGCCGGTTTGCCCTCAATTATCTCATATCCGTTATATCTTAAATCGCAGTCGCCGCTGCCGTCGGTATTTATAACATGCAGTGCAGGCGAGCGGTAATCGCCTGAGCCATAGGTTGAATATTCCTGCGGGAGTGTGTCCAAGGACCAATTGAAGTTGCCTTCCACGTTTTTCATCTCATATGGATGGCCGGAAAAGCCTCTCCATAAATACTGAATAAATTTGCTCATGTCCTCGTTTTCAATCTTCGCGCCATAATAAGTATGAAGCAAAAATCCGTATTCATCAACTTTCATCTGATATGTAATATTTTTTGTATGCAGCGTAAACAGCTTCTTTTCTAAATCAGCTAATATCATTTTTATACTCCTCCTTTTTCTAACACATTATATTTTATATTTTCCTTTAAGGCAATACCTATCTTCATCATTTTAAATAAAAAATTAATCAATTATATTTGCACAATAACCGTATTCTTGCGTTTTGCAATTTACCGAATATAATTATATTAAAGACGGCGTCTTATAAACGATATTTACAACATTTAAAAACTATTTGTGAGCGAAATTTACATTTATACTTAAAATAAGTAAATAAAACAATTTTTTCGTTCTAATCTGGTTTTACTTTACTTGATACTCAATATAAGGTATAATGATGAAAGGGTTTCCAAAAAATAATTACCCGGGCGGTGATTAAATGAAAAATAATATTGGAGAAAGAATAAGAAAAAGGCGGAAAGAGCTTAACTATTCTCAGTCAGATTTGGCCAAAATGCTTGGCTATAAATCGCGCTCATCTATAAATAAAATAGAGATGGGAGAAAATGACATACCGCAGTCAAAGCTCAAAAATTTTGCTGAAGCTCTTAAATGCACACAGCTTTATCTTCTTGGCCTGGACGATGAGTGCGGCCTTGAAACGTGTATTTTAAGCGACCCTGATACAGATGAGTATGCATATCCCGAAAAGATAAGGGTTAGCCGTAAAGATATCCTGATTATAAGCAAGAATGAACAGGAGCATTTAAAGAAGCTTCGCTGTCTTTCGTCAAAAAGCTATAAGCTTGTTGAGGATCTTGTAGATACGCTGTACAACGAGCATAAATAAGTTTTTTCCTATTGCCTATGTTTTAGCGCCAGTATATATCAACATAAATTATTTTATTCATCCATCAACTTGCCAATTTTAGTATAATTTTGCTTTATTAACATATCACTTTTGAATCCAATATTATAGAAAATAAAAAATATACACCGACTGGCAAATGTAATTTTGTATTTATTTTAATTATTAATGTATTTTCACAGTCTTTTTTCGCACCCTAATAATAAAAATTAGGGTGTGATTTTTTATGTGTGGAAATGTTGAAATTGCAAAAAGTGTTTTTAAAAACTCTCAAATGGGTATAGAGGCTATATCTACCCTTGTAAAAATAGTTAAGGACGATAAAATGCTTGAAGAGCTCTATTCTGAGCTTGGCGAGTACAAAAGAATAAACGAACGAGCCCACGATACCCTTCTGGGGCTCGGGCAACAGCCGGAAAGCATTAATCCCGCAATTAAAGCTTCTTCCGATATATCTGTTAAAATGAATACGCTTATAGACAAGACTCCCTCTCACGTGGCGGAAATGATGATGCAGGGAAATATGATGGGAGTTATAAAATGCACTAAAATCATTAAAGCTCATCCAAAGGCCAGCAAAGAATGCCTTGCCCTCGCAAATGACCTTTTAAAACATGAAGAGAGTAATATAACGGAGCTTAAAAAATTTTTGTAGATATCCACCGGCATAATACTAAATCCCGCAGCAGATAAATTAATGCATGAAAGCTCGATATATAAGTTTAACTTTTATGGGTTAAATTTATTATTGATTAATCAAAATATAATTTCACAGCGCCAGATAAGATGCCAAATCAATGTATTTTCCCGATAACCTTTAAAGCAGCGTTATTGTCAGCAAGAGCTTTGAGTATTTTTATCCAATTTACATGCTGCTATGTAAATTATGGTATATCCGTGCTCTAAATACTAATAATTTCAAGTATTGCTGCAAGTCTGCTATTTATCTAATATAGCGCTCATTCATAAGCAGATTTTAGCATATTTATCCGCTTACTATTAATTATTAAGCAAAACAAAAATCTCAGAAGCCTATATGTCTCATAAATGCTTCTGAGATTTTTTATTTTATTTTTCTTTATACATATAATCTATAATCGGCCACATTTAAAAAGTAAAGCCGCACTTACGTTGCGTATCGTAATAACAACCGCAAAAGCTTGCTTTTTATCTATATTTGCTAACAATCAGCTTCATTTCATCGAGCTTGTTTTCCATGTCCTCCGCCAGTTTGAATTGGCTGCGGCATCTGTCAAGATTATGCTCCGGATAGGATGTCTTAAAATACACATCTCCGTCAAGATAATCAGTAAGAAACCGCATGCCGCATTCCAGCGTCATCAGCAGCGCCGAAACCGGGAGACAGTCCTTTTCCGTCTCGTTAAGCATTTCTCCCGCTTCCGAAAGATAGCCCTTAGTATAATATTCAAAGAGCTCAAGGTCAAGCCCGACTTTTGAAAGATCTCTTTCATCCTCTGCCGCGGTGTTGGCGCCAAATCTTATAGAATCTCCGAAATCATATAGTGAAAGTCCCGGCATGACTGTGTCGAGATCAACTACGCACACTCCCTCACCCGTCTCCTCATCGAGCATGACATTATTAAGCTTAGTGTCGTTGTGCGTCACTCGCTCGGGTATCATGCCGCAGTCCTTGAGCTGCAGCAGCACCGGCATAATATCACGTCGCTGGACAGCAAAGTCGAGTTCGGCCTTGCACTCTGCCGCGCGCAATTTTATATCGCATTCTGCCGACGTAATGAGCGCGGCGTATCTCTTGCGCGTGTCGTGAAAATTCGGCAGAGTTTCATATAGCCGAGAGGCGTCAAAATCTGCCAGCATGCGCTGAAATTTGCCGAACGCCTTTCCGCTGTGGTAAAACAGCATTGGATTCTCCACTCTCTGATATGTCACCGTATTGCTTATGTATTTATAAGCCCTGAAAAAGTCGCCGCTGTCACTTATGTAAAAGTTTAGTCCCTGCTTCGTTGATATAAATGTAAGCGTCTCGCGCGACGGGTCGCCGCCGGCCGCCGCTATTTTACCCCGCAGATGCGACGTCACTTTTTCAATATTGCTCACCACTTCAAACGGAGAAGTAAAAACTTTGTGATTTATCCGCTGAAGCAGATATTTGAATGTTCTGCCGTCCCGCCGTGTTTTTACAAGATATGTGTCGTTGATGTGCCCGCAGCCAAACGGCTCAAGCGATATTATTTCGCCCGCGAAATCGAACTGACCGGCAATATTTAGCATATGGTCCGCTGCAAGATTAATCAAATGCATCGCCTCATTCGGTTTTATTAGGTATTTTTTTATAATACACCATTTGCGCCGCTTTTACAATGTATTTTTACCCATATCATTATATGCTCGCATTAAGCTTTGTGCCTAAATTTGCAAATATGCCGGTATAAGCGCATAAATCTTCACTTTTTCACGTCAAAAATTCGGC
>JAUUSE010000039.1:0-15574 GCA_030842085.1 Bacillota bacterium
CAGCGGAATGGTATTAACCGGCGGTGAGGCCAAGCTGCTTATACAGGACGGCGAAGTCTTGGTAAACGGCGAGGTCTGTACAATGCGCGGCAAAAAAATAAGGTCGGGCGACATTGTAAGCTGTTCAGGCTCAGAAATAGAGGTTTCAAATGAAGCTTGACGGCCTTAATTTATTAAATTATAGAAATATAAGCCAGTTAAAGCTTAATCCCTGCAGTGAAATAAATATAATATACGGTGAAAACGCACAGGGCAAGACAAATATATTAGAAGCAATATGGATGTTAAGCGGCGCAAAATCATTTAGGGGCGCAAAGGACTGCGAGCTTGTAAAATTTGATACGGAAAAATCTGAGATAGATGCTGAATTTACAGCACAGGGCCGTGAACAGACAATAAATCTTTACATAGAAGCAAACCGAACGGCGATGCTTAATGGTGTAAATATATCCCCAATATCAGGGCTTTCTGAAAATTTTCAGGCTATTGTATTTTCACCCAATCATTTAATGCTTATAACCGACGGACCGCAGGCGCGTCGAAAATTTATAGATAATGCAATATCGCAGATAATGCCGAGATATTCAGCGGTTATTAGAGAATATAACAGGGCTTTAAAGCAGCGCAATGCAGTGCTTAGGGATATACGCTGGCATTCTGAGCTGTTTGATATGATAGAAGCATTTGAAGATAGAATTTCGCATTACGGCGCAAAAATTATGCGCCTCAGGGAGAAATATATAAATAAACTTTCCGGCTATGCAGAAGAAATATATGATGGAATTTCCAGTATGGCTGAGAAAATACTTATAAAATATTCTCCTCAGGTTATTTGTGAAGATTTAAGCAATGAAAAAGATATTTATATAAGACTTAGAGAAAGCTTTAAAAGCTCAAGAAATGAAGATATAAACAACGGTACTACATCCGTCGGTCCTCACAGGGACGACATAGCTATAGAAATAAATGGGCTTTCAGCGAGAATGTATGGCTCACAAGGTCAGCAGCGCTCTGCAGCGATAGCATTAAAGCTTGCCGAAGCGTCAATTATAAAAGAGGCGTTTGGCGAACAGCCCATAGCTCTTTTAGACGATGTTATGAGCGAGCTTGACGAGAACCGGCAGGACTATATACTAAATCATATAAAAAATTGGCAGGTATTTATAACCTGCTGCGATTTATCGCAGGTGCTTCGCATGTCGGATGGAAATCGATATAAAATTTCTGGCGGCCGGCTTATTGATTAAGGGGAAAATTACATGTATCTGCATTTAGGTCAAGATATATCGGTAAATATAAAAGATATAGTTGGGATATTTGATTTGGACACTTCCACAATATCTAAAAACACCCGTGCGTTTTTGTCAAAGGCTGAAAAAGACGGCAATGTTATAAATATAACGGACGAGCTGCCGAAATCCTTTGTAGTGTGTGATATGAAAAACGGCAAAAGCGGGTTATATGTATATATATCTCAGATATCGACGTCAACACTTTTACGTAGAATATATAGATTTAATAAAAAATAAATGGAGGCTGATTATAAACATGGAGAAAAACACACCGGTTTCGGGCCAGAAATATGATTCCACCCAAATACAGGTGCTTGAGGGTCTTGAAGCGGTAAGAAAGCGTCCGGGCATGTATATAGGCTCGACCGGCGAAAGAGGCCTTCATCATCTGGTATATGAGATAGTGGACAATGCTATAGATGAAGCGCTTGCTGGCTACTGTGACGAGATAAAGGTAGAAATACTTGACGATGACGTAATAAGGGTTACAGACAACGGCCGCGGCATACCCGTAGGCATTCAGCCGAAAATGGGAATATCTGCTGTAACGGTTGTATTTACAACGCTTCACGCCGGCGGCAAATTCGGCGGCGGCGGATATAAAGTATCCGGCGGACTGCATGGCGTTGGTGCGTCGGTTGTTAATGCTTTGTCAAAATGGCTGGAGGTAGAGGTAAGGGATGGCAAAAACGTATACCGCCAGCGGTTTAAGAGGGGAAATCCTGAAAATGAGCTGCAAAAGGGCGAAGAGACAAATGAGACGGGTACTACCGTAACATTTCGCTCGGATGAGGAAATTTTTACTGATACAACTCATTACAGCTATGATACGCTGCTTACAAGGCTGAGAGAGCAAGCTTTTTTAAACGCCGGGGTTAAGATTGTGCTTACTGATACGCGTGAGGATGAAGAAAAGCGTACAGATGTGCTTCATTACGAAGGCGGTATAAGAAGCTACTGCGAATTTTTGCTTGAAAAGAGCCGAAAAGAAGCTCTGCATGATGATATTGTATATATTGAGGGCAAAAATACCGACGACATGGCGGAAATAGCTTTTCAGTACAATAATGGTTATGATACGAAAATAGTAAGTTTTGCCAACGATATTCATACGGTCGACGGCGGCACGCACGAGCAGGCCTTTAAAACGGCTCTCACAAGGGTGCTCAACAACTATGCCAGAAAATTTAAAATTTTAAAAGAGAATGATGCAAATTTAAAAGGCGAAGATGTTCAGGAGGGTATTATAGCCATAATATCCGTAAAGCTTAAGAATGCTCAGTTTGAGGGGCAGACAAAGGCCAAGCTTGGCAATACGTCTATGGGTACGCTGGTAAATTCCATAATGACGGAAAAGCTAACGCAGTTTTTAGAAGATAATCCTACAACAGCAAGGATTATAATAGATAAGGCGATGGCGGCGTCCAATGCAAGAGAAGCGGCGCAAAAAGCAAGGGATTTGCAGCGCAGCAAGACGGGGCTTTCGCGTGTAAGAATGCCGGAAAAGCTTGCCGACTGCATATCTGATGATTCAAGTATCACAGAAATATATATAGTCGAGGGCGACAGCGCAGGCGGTTCGGCCATAAAGGGCAGAGACAGAAACTATCAGGCAATTTTGCCGCTTTGGGGCAAGATGTTAAATGTTGAAAAAGCAAGGCTCGATAAGGTATACGGCAATGAAAAACTTGCGCCGGTAATAATAGCGCTTGGCACCGGCATAGGCGACGAATTTGATATAACAAAGCTCCGCTATGACAAAATAATAATAATGGCGGATGCCGATGTCGACGGCTCGCATATACGCACATTGCTGCTGACTTTCTTTTTCCGGCACATGCCGAAGCTTATTGAGGAGGGGCACATATATCTTGCGCAGCCGCCGCTGTATGAAATAAAGCGCGGCAAGAATGTAAAATATGCCTTTTCCGACAGCGAGAGGGATATGTATATAGCTGAAATGGGCGGAAATGTTACGATACAGAGATATAAAGGTCTTGGTGAAATGGACGCCGAGCAGCTATGGGACACGACGATGAATCCGGAATTCCGTACGATGCTTAAGGTAACACTTGAGGACGCTGAAAAGGCGGACAATGTATTTCACGTGCTTATGGGTGACGAGGTAGAGCCACGCCGCAAATTTATTGAAGAGAATGCGGTATATGTTCAAAATCTTGATGTATAGCAGATGTTTAAGCAGCATTTTGTATTTATATTCAGGCTTTAAAAGAAAAATATGAAGCTGTGATAATATAACACAGTCGAATTTATAAAAAGGATTAAGGACCTTAATCGGAAAGGTGACTTTTAATGGAAGAGTTACAGGGACAAAAAATAATACCGGTAGAAATAGTCGATGAGATGCAGAAATCATATCTTGACTACTCAATGTCGGTAATAGTGAGCAGGGCGCTTCCCGATGTAAGAGACGGGCTTAAGCCGGTGCATCGCAGGATACTTTATACCATGTATGAAAATTCGTTAATGCCGGACAAGCCGTACCGCAAGTGCGCGGACACGGTAGGTTCTGTGCTGGGCCGCTATCATCCGCACGGTGACTCATCGGTTTATGATGCGCTTGTGCGCATGGCGCAGGACTTTTCGCTAAGATATATGCTGGTTGACGGGCACGGCAACTTCGGCTCGATAGATGGCTTTCCCGCTGCAGCGTACAGGTATACTGAGGCACGCCTCAGTAAGATAGCGATGGAGATGCTCACCGACATTGAAAAAGATACAGTTAATTTTTCATCAAACTATGATGACCGTTTAAAAGAGCCGGATGTGCTTCCTGCACGTTTTCCGCAGCTGCTTGTAAACGGCTCTTCCGGCATAGCCGTCGGTATGGCTACAAACATTCCGCCGCACAATCTGGGCGAGGTCATAACCGGCATGTGCGAGCTTATCGACAATCCGGACATGAGCATAGATGAGCTTAATAATTATATAAAGGGTCCAGACTTCCCGACCGGCGCTATAATAATGGGACGCGCTGGCATACGCGCTGCGTATTCTACTGGACGCGGCCATATAACGGTGCGCGCGAGGACGGAGATTGAGGAGACAAAGTCCGGAAGATACAGAATAGTTATAACTGAGATACCATACGGTGTTAACAAGCAGAATTTAGTTAAGAGCATAAATACTCTCGTAACCGAAAAGCGTATAGATGGTATAGATTATGTCGTCGATTTTTCCAACCGCGAGGGTATACGCATAGTTGTTGAGTTAAAGCGCGACGCCAATCCGCAGATAATTTTAAATCAGCTGTTTACATACACTCAGCTTCAAACTACATTTGGCGTAATAATGCTGGCGCTTGTCGACGGGCAGCCTAAGATATTAAATCTTAAAGAGATGCTGCAGCACTACATAGACCATCAGTGCGAGATAGTAGAGCGCCGCACACGCTATGATTTGCGCAAGGCAGAAGAGCGCGAACATATACTTGAGGGCTTAAAGATAGCCTTAGACTTTATAGACGAGGTTATAGCAATACTCCGCGCGGCAAAGAATGTGACAGAAGGCAAGGAGCAGTTAATGGAGCGCTTCGGGCTTGACGACGTTCAAGCTACGGCAATAGTGCAGATGCGTCTGGGCCAGTTAACAGGACTTGAGCGCGAAAAGATAGAGGAAGAATTAGCCGAGCTTGTGGAAAAAATAGCTGAGTATAAAGCCATTTTGTCTGAGCATGGCCGCGTGCTGACAATAGTGAAAGAAGAGGCATTAAGACTTTACGACAACTACAAGGACGAGCGCCGCACGGAGATAACGGCGGTAAGCGGCGAGGTAGATATAGAAGATTTAATACCGCTTGAGAAAACGATACTGACGCTTACCGACAAGGGCTACATCAAGCGCATAGGCGCGGATGTATATCGCACGCAGCGCCGCGGCGGCCGCGGCATAACCGGCATGTCGACGCGTGAAGAGGACTTTGCCGAGTATATGCTTACATGCATGTCTCACGACAATATAATGTTCTTTACAAACACCGGCCGATTATTCCGGCTTAAGGCGTATGAAGTGCCGGAGGGCAGCCGTACTTCAAAGGGACTTAATATAATAAATATTTTACAGCTTGAGCCGGAAGAAAAAATAACCGCAATGATAAAGTCCGACGACGAAAGCGATGGAAAATATCTTTGCATGGTGACGCGCAAGGGCATTATAAAGCGCACGGTGCTGTCGGCATACGATAATGTGCGCAAATCAGGGCTTATAGCGATAAACATAGATGATGACGACGAGCTGTGCTGGGTAGCGCTTACAGACGGAGACAGCGAGCTTATAATAGGAACAAAGGACGGCGTAGCGATACGGTTTAATGAGAACGACGCCAGACCTCTCGGCAGAACTGCACGCGGCGTTAAGAGCATTACGCTCAGAGACGGTGACTGTGTAGTAGGCATGGCGGTAGTTACTGATGACGCCGACCTGCTTACCGTCACTGAGACGGGCTTTGGCCGCCGCAGCTCTTTTGATGATTATCGTCTGCAGTTCAGGGGCGGCAAGGGCATACTTAACTACCGCACAGGCAGATTTGGCAGAGTAGCTGCCATTGCAGCGGTAAAGAATGACGACGATGTCATAATGATATCACAGAGCGGAGTTCTTATAAGGGTGCCGGTTAATGAGATAAGCACATTTGCGCGTCCGGCAAAGGGCGTACGCGTAATGCGCGTAGGAGAAGGCGACGCCATTGTCACATTGTCGGCCGTGCCGCATGAGGATGAAGCGGAGGAAAACACTGCATCTGATCAGGCGGTCGACGAAACAGCCGGCGATGATACTACCGGAGAAAATCAGTAAAAACAGCAAAACGCCGCCTGAATTTCAGGCGGCGTAAATAATTTGTCACTTAAGCGCAAAATTACATATAGTGCTGTTTAACATTAGCAGCTGAAAAAAGGAGTTATTGACTATTATATCACAACTTCCGCAAGCTTTTACCGCAGGCGGCAATTGCAGGATGCATTTTAGCTGAATGCACCGAGTTTGACGAGGATTACGCTGCGTATTACAATTGAAAAGATACTCCTTGTCCGACGCTGTCCGATGTCTTTCAGCGCTGCTGCCTGGCCGCGGCGGTCTTTGAATAAGACAGTTATATTAATGTCAGCTGCTGCGAATATAAAGTCCGCGGCCTGCGGCATAAAATTTAAGCCGGGCAAAAGCGCACATCAATTATAAAAAGATAGACTTAATAGCCAAATGTATCAGTTAAAGAATCATCGTTAAAAATCCAGTCTCTTGCGAGATATTCGCTCCACGTATCCTTAGTCTCTCTAACGATAACTCTGTCAATTCCGGCATTTATAATAAGGCGCTTGCACATAGCGCAGGATGTCGTCCCCGGCTCCAATTCTCCGGTTTTCGGATTAATGCATGCCATATACAGCGTGCCGCCTATCATTTCGCTGCGGGGCGCGCTTATTATGCAGTTTGCCTCAGCATGTACCGAGCGGCAGAGCTCATATCTCTCACCGCGCGGAATATTAAGCTTTTCGCGCATGCAGAACTGCAAATCTATACAGTTGCGGCGGCCTCTGGGCGCACCGTTGTAGCCGGTGGCTATAATCTGGTCTTTTACCACTATTATAGCGCCGTAGTGCTTTCTAAGACAGGTGCTTCTTTCACTTACAGTCTGGGCAATATCAAGATAATAATTATGCTTGTCGGTGCGTTCCATAACGTCCCCTCCCGATTAATTTCTACAAATTATTTTATAATATATGTACTTCATTTTCAAGTGGATAATATAGCCGCAAAATTAAAATATAGTGCTAATTATGGGTTGTGAGCAAATATTTTCAGCAGAGGAGTTTTATAGCTGCCATGCCTTAATCCGTATATAGTTTAGAAAGGGTGCATAGAGCATAATTTGATATGCAAAAACAGCGGCAAGATATTTAAGTTTTAACGGAGGTTAATTAATGGTAGCTGGAGAGGGAAATTTATATTCAGCGGCGGACGTACATTTGTGGAATTTACTGAAGAGGCGTCGGCAAAAAAGTTTTATATAAAGCCGCTTTTAAGGGCATATCTTAAATCACAGCAAAAGATATATATAGCAGATTTAAAAAAGAAGCTCGAAAAATACAGCCATAGGCGAAACAAAAAATAAGCTTAAAATTCTTTAATCTATTCCGAAATATTTTAATCTTTATTATAAATAGGAATTTATTATATATAGAGGCAAAAGCAGTTATCCACAGGTTAACCATTAAAGTGTTAAAAAACAGCTTAATGATTGCCAAGCAGGTTGTTTCGTGATATAATTAACGGTAAAATGTGGTAGTATTTATATTTATAAATCGGTGGTCAGAGGGAAATAAATGCAAAACTTGGCGAGCGTAAAAGTCATAAAAGAAATAATGGCAAAATATGACCTTTCTCCATCGAAGGGATTGGGACAAAATTTCCTTATAGACGCATCTGTCTGTCCGCGCATGGCGCAGCTGAGCGGCGCAGAGGGAGCCGGAGTAATAGAGGTAGGTCCCGGTCTGGGCGTACTTACTAAAGAGCTGGGGTTAATAGCTAAAAGCGTCGTAGCCGTAGAGCTTGATAAGAAACTTATACCGGCTTTAAATGAAACGCTCAGCCAATTCGACAATATAAGTGTAATCAATGCTGATATAATGAAGCTTGATATAAATAAGTTAATAGAAGAAAAATTCACCGGCGAAGATATAGTAATATGTGCTAATTTGCCATATTATATAACCTCGCCGGTGATAATGAAACTGCTTGAAGAGAAGACGCAGGCCAAGTCGATAACGGTAATGGTGCAGCGCGAGGCGGCGGACAGGCTGTGCGCCGGTCCCGGTAGCCGGCAGAGCGGTGCAATTACAGTGGCTGTTTCATATTATGCCGAGGCAAAAAAGCTGTTTTATGTACCGGCCTCTTCCTTTTATCCGGCGCCAAAAGTAGACAGCGCCGTTATAAAGCTTGACATATATGATAAGCCGCCGGTAAGCGTTATGAGTGAAAAGCTGCTTTTCCGGGTAATAAAGGCGGGATTTTTGCAGCGCCGCAAGACGCTTATAAATTCCCTTTCATCGGGTCTTAGTCTGCCGAAAGAAAAGCTGATGGATGCCCTTTCGGCAGCGGGAGTAGATGAGAACATACGGGCGGAGCGCCTTACTTTAGAGGAGTTTGCGCTTATATCCGACGAACTGCTAAAGCGCGGCATAGCCTAAAAAGACTGCTCAAACAAAATATTGGCCGCAAAAAAAGACGGCAGGGCAAAAAACGTCTGACGGCGCGGCTTTCGCAGTGATAGATAAGATAAACATTCGGAGCGCTTCACTTTAAAGAGACTTGCACTTATATCCAATTTACAGTTAGATTTTTTAACTGCAGTATACAGCGGAAAAAGACTATTGCAGATGGACATATTCCGGCGGGGATTTATAGTATTATAATCAATATTTACTGAGAGGAAAAAAATGCGCAAAAAAATACTTTTTGTAAAGGACGACAGAGAAGACAGAAACTATTATACGAAAGCAAAGTACGGTGTAGTATTTTTTGTAAGTCTTGCTATACTTGTCGCTATTGTGCTGTATATTTTGATAGAATCGAGAAATGTAAATATACAGGACTATACCTTTGAAACTGAGCCGATTGCCGTTGGGCAAACGTACAACGGCAGCGATGAGATAAGCAGGCTGTACGACGAGATACAGCAGTATGAATCAGGCATAACCGTGGACGACAGCTTTATTGAAAGATATCCGTCTATGTATGCTTTAATGAATATGGACGATTCGGTATACAATAAGGATTCCGCTTATACTGAAGCCGGCGGCAAATATATAGGCATGGCGCAGGCGTTTAAGCGCAGCTTCAGCAGATATGTAACAATAGACATTATGATAATGGAATACAGCTGCACGGCCGGAGTGGAAACTGAGGGAGAATTGGCGCAGACGGCTGAGGTGCATTTAAGCGAGCCGCAGTGGCTGAGTCTGAGATATGAAATAAAAACAGGCGAGCTGACATATACCAAAATAGGCGGTTCAGACACCAGAGTTGGAATAAGTACTTTTAGAATAGTATTTGAAAGCGATGAAGATATAGTATATAACAAGTTATCATATAATATTAACACGCGTAAGACGGTGTCCGACACAGACATGCAGGAGAATAAATTTCAGCAGTTTGTAACGATGTACGCCGGCGATTTAAATTACGTGTTAAGGCAGCAGCCGCAGAATACAGATGATAAAAACATAGGCGGTTATGCCGATTTTGGCATAAACAGCAATGTGGTGGGTGTAAGAGTAAGCCTAACCGACGACCTTTATGAGCAGTTTGAAGGCGTCAGCGCGGCGTGTGATTATAGTGGGGCAGGTGAGTTACGGTATTCAGTTAGAATTAATTAGAAAAATAGGCGGGTAATAAAAAATAAATTAAGGAGTTGTCTGATTTGATCTGGCATAGTGCGAAGCTTACCGATGTGGTAAATGAACTTAACACTGATTTAAAAACCGGACTGACAGAAGAAGAAGTAAAAGAAAGACAGGCAAAATACGGCTTAAACCAGCTTACAGAGAAGAAAAAGAAGTCTTTTGCCGCAAGATTTTTAGACCAGATGAAGGACTTTATGGTAATAGTCCTTATAGTAGCTGCCGTAGTATCGCTGATAACAAACATAATCAGCGGTGGTGCAGACTGGCTTGAGCCGATAGTCATAGTAGCCATAATAATAGTAAATGCGCTGCTTGGCGTATTTCAGGAGAGCAAGGCAGAATCTGCACTTGAAGCGCTGAAAAATATGGAGGCGCCGACGGCCAAGGTGCTCAGAAATGGAAAGATAGAATCCATAAGAGCATCGGAGCTGGTGCCGGGCGATATTATACTGCTTGAAGCCGGCGACTATATACCTGCCGACGCGCGAATAATAGAGTCGGCCAGCCTACGCTGCGAAGAATCTGCGCTGACGGGCGAATCGGTGCCGGTGGAAAAGGAAGCGGAGGGCGACATAGAAGATATAGCCGGCATAGGCGACAGGTTTAATATGATATATTCCGGCTGCTCGGTTGCGTACGGCCGATGTCGAGCAATAGTGACAGAGACGGGCATGAATACTGAAATGGGCAAGATTGCCAATATGCTCGACTCTACTAAAGACGCCGTTACACCGCTTCAGATAAAGCTTGCACAGCTTGGCAAAACGCTGGGCATGCTGGCGCTTGGCATATGCGCGGTAATATTTGTAATAGGCATATTTACAACGATGTTCAGCGAGGGCGACAAGCTCACGGGAATACTTGATATGTTTATGACGTCGGTATCGCTTGCGGTGGCGGCTATACCTGAGGGTCTGCCGACGATAGTTACAATAGTGCTTGCGATAGGCGTACAGCGCATGGTAAAAAAGAACGCTATAATACGCCGACTTCCGGCGGTTGAAACGCTGGGCAGTGCTTCGGTAATATGCTCGGATAAGACAGGTACGCTTACACAGAACCGCATGACGATGGTTAAGCTGTATAATGGCCACAACATAATAGATTTAAGCACAGATGACATACCGAGCGATGCAGGCATGCTGCTTAAGCTCGGCACAATGTGCTCTGACGGACGTGTAGAAGAGCGTGACGGCAAGCAGGTACACATAGGCGACCCGACGGAAACGGGCATTGTTGCCGCGACTATGAAATACTGCGGCATGAACAGAGAGGAAATAGACAATGCCTATCCGCGCATGGGAGAAATTCCGTTTGACTCTGACCGCAAGCTCATGACGACAATAAACATGATAGACGGCAAGCCGTTTGCAGTTGTAAAGGGCGCGCCGGACATTATAATCTCGCGCTGCACAACGGTGAATAGGGACGCGGCGGAGAAAGCCAACGCCGAAATGGCGAAAGAGGCGCTGCGCGTGTTAGGCGTCGCGATAAAGGAGCTTGACAGCGTGCCGTCTAACCCAACGCCGGATGAGATGGAAAACGGCCTTACCTTTATAGGGCTGCTCGGCATGATGGACCCGCCGCGACCAGAGGCTATGGAAGCGGTAAAGCTCTGCAAGAGCGCCGGCATACGCACAGTAATGATAACCGGCGACCATGTTATAACGGCGGCGGCTATAGCCAAGAAGCTCGGCATATTGGAATATGACGAGCAGGCGATAACGGGAGCTCAGCTGAGAGAAATGTCTGACGAAGAGCTTAAGGCGAATGTTGAGAACTACGCGGTATACGCCCGCGTATCGCCTGAAGATAAGATAAGGATAGTACAGGCATGGCAGTCAAAGGGCGAAATAGTTGCCATGACGGGCGACGGCGTAAACGACGCACCGGCGCTTAAGGCGGCGGACATCGGCTGTGCCATGGGCATAACGGGCACCGACGTTGCCAAGGGCGCGTCGGCAATGACGCTTACTGATGATAACTTTGCCACAATAGTTACAGCGGTAAAGGAAGGCCGCGGAATATACGACAACATAAGGAAAGCTGTACACTTCCTGCTTTCGTGCAATTTAGGCGAAGTACTGACGGTATTTGTTGCTATATTAATAGGAATATTTAATCCCGAATGGGGCGTGCCGCTGGCGCCAATTCAGCTTTTGTGGATAAATCTTGTAACCGACAGTCTGCCGGCGCTTGCGCTGGGACTGGAGCCGGTGGAGAACAATGTAATGCGCCGCAAGCCGCGTCGCAAGGATGAAAGTATATTTGCACACGGACTTGGAATAAATGCTGCATGGCAGGGCGTTATGTTTGGTGCTCTGACGCTTACGGCATATGGGCTTGGCTTGCACAATGCGGCGGCAGCCGGTATGGCTGACCATCATGCCTATGCGGCAAGTATGGCCTTTGCAGTGCTCGCTTTCTCACAGCTTATACATGCCATGAACGCGAGGTCCCAGCAGTCGCTGTTCAGGGTAGGCTTCTTTAAGAACCTTTATATGATAGGCGCCGTACTTATATCGGCCGCGCTCATGCTTATTGTGTTGATTATTCCGGCATTGCGCGATATATTTGGCATAGTGGCGCTGCACTCCAACGACTGGTTAGAAATTATACTGCTCTCAATAGCTCCGCTGGTAATATGCGAGATAGTAAAACTTGTAACGCTCATTGTGAACAAAGCGAGAGGCAGACAAGCATAAATTAGATAAAAATGCATATAAGCCGGATATATTCCGGCTTATTTTTTTATGTAGTATTTGGTATGCATGAATTAATTATTAAAGTTATTATATGACAAAAGGGGTTATAACATAATGTAAACAAGAGCAAGCATAAGCAGTTCATCATTTTTATCGGAGGAGAGCAGCAAAATAAGCAGCGCTATAAGAGAAGTGTCGCCGTCGAGATCCAGGCCCTTGAAGTTGAGAAAATTGAGTATGCTGTTAGCCCTCTTTTCCTCTGCCGGCGGTGCAGGTGGATGCTGGGGGTGCGGAGCAGGGCTATATCGGTTTTCCGGCGAATGTGAGGAGGAAGAGGGACTATACCGGCTTTCATGCGGACGTGGAATAGGCCGTCCGTTTTGTTGTGTCTGCCGAAATGGGTTGGAGGCATACTGTCCATTACTCTGGGCATATCTTCCATCATAGTGCTCTTCCCTGCTTTGTCCATGTCCGTACTGCTCAGAAAAATTATTGCTTTGCTGATGCGCATAATTTTGTTGTCCGCCTTGGGCCGAGTTTTGCCGATATTGTTGGGGAGACGGTTCACGGCGCCCATACTCTGACGGCGGAGCGTTTTGATTATAAGGTGTTTCATGTGCTTCCTGACTGCGCCGCGGCGGCAGACTGCCACGTCCGGACTGTCCGTTCTGAGACGTCTGTCCTCTCTGAGTATAGTTAGAATTATCCGTTTCTGAATACCGCTGGCCGCCATATTGTGCAGTACTCGCCTGAGGCTGCGTCCGGCCCGCGTAACGGCTGTTTTGGCTCTGCGCGGCGGCGGATTGCGGCGAATTGCGTTGTACAGACTGGCCTTGCATACTTCTGCCCGAGTTTGTCTGTTGTGCCCTTGCCTGCATGTCGCGTACGCGTCGGAAAGCGTCTGACTGCATTCTGTCAAGCTCGCTTTTATTAAATTCAACTGCCATAAATATCGACCCTCAAAAGTAAATATGTAAACTCAGAAGAGGCTGAACCCGCTTTCAGAAAGCAACGGAATTAACTGAACCAGTCTTAATATTTTAACGGCATTGTCAACCCTGGCCTGCCGCTTTTCGGAAAGGTAGGGCCGCAGGGACATAAGCAGGCGAGATCTTTCATCAGTTGAGTCAGAGCGCAGCGCCTGCATAAGCTTCATCATAACTTTCATGTCGCCGGGAGACAGCATAGACGAACTTTGTGGTGTATTATTTGTATTTGCCGCACTCTGTTGTCCCATAAGCGTGGAGGCAATATCGCGCAGCTTATCCATATCGATATCCGGCGACGAGTTGTCAGGTGCTGGCGGCGGAGCTTGCTGGGGCTCCGGCGTCATAAGCATCGACGCCATTTCGCGTATTTTGTCCATCCCGTCGGGACTTTCAAGCAAATTGCTTATTTGTGCAGCTAAATTATCCATTACTTATTCTCCAAAAATTTTTTAAGCAGCATTTGAGCCTGCGGGGATTTAAGCATGCGCTCGGTAGCCGCCTTATCCGACAGTACCTGCTGCAGTTTGCTTGCATCGCTCGGCTTAAGGTTTTTAAGCACCGAGTCAAGCGAGTTTGACTGAAGCGCCTGCTCTAACTTTTTTGAATCTGTGCCGGTCTTTTTAGATGCCTCTCTTATCATTTTGTTAAGCTCGGCCTCGCTTATTCTGTCTGACATGATATCACCACCTGTAGATAAATCTTAAAAATAATGGTATTATTTATTTAAATAATATTTATGCCTGAGCCATGTTGGGTTAGTACCTAAAATACAGGCAAAAACATTATTCAGCAAACATATGTACTATAAATTTGGAGCCTATTAATTTTAAGCTATAATATATTTATGCTTCTTCTAATGCGTTTAGCTCTTATAGCCGCTTAAAACACAATAAAGATTTAGCAGCAGCGAAAAAATATCCCTATAATAAATTTATGCTAAACTGAGAAGATTTGCTACAAAAATCAAGAGTGCAGAGGTGAAAAAAATTAAAATTACAGACATAACGCCAAAAAGCATAAAAGGCGCAGAGTTAATAGAAAGACTGCTGTATATTGATGAAATTGACTCTACAAACAGCTATTTACTGAGGAGCAGCAAAATTTGTAAAAGCGGCACTGCGGTAGTCACGCTTAATCAAACAGCCGGCAGGGGCCGCAAAGACCATGTATGGGACAGTCGCGGCTGTGCGGCAGTATCAGTCCTTTTCAGGGGCATATCATCGCCTCTTTTGCCGCTTGCGGCAGCGACAGCGGCGGCTGAGGCAATTTATAAGCTTTCTAACTCAAAGGCAGAAATAAAGTGGCCGAATGATATACTCATAAATGAAAAAAAGGTATGTGGTATATTGTGTGAGGCTCGTACATCGGCGGCGCCCGGAGATGCAATTGCTGTGTGCGGTGCCGGATTTAATCTCAGCCAAGAGCAAGATTTTTTTGAAAAGGCAAAGCTTTACCATGCATCTTCAATATATGCGCAGACGGGCAAAATATTGAATTATGCTGATATTGCGGAGCAGTTTTTATTAAATCTTGAAGAGAATTTAAAGCTTATAAAAAATAATGCACCGATGCTTTTGCAAGGGTATAAAGATAGATGCATCACCATAGGCAGGCAGGTAAAAATCATGCCGTCGGAGGAAATTGGCACAGCGGTTGACATAGACGCTGACGGAGCGCTTGTTGTGAAAACTCAGTCTGGAAAAATAAAAGCATACGGCGATGTATCCGTACGCGGAGTAGATGGTTATATATAGAATATGGCTTGACCGTCCAATGCACCGCCGGCATGACCAGGCTTATGAATTTGGGTCATGACAAAAACGGAATACTTAAGGGAATATTAAGCATATATTTTGTCGAAATTTATTAATATATGATGAATTTATGATATAATAAGGATATAAATCATATATTTTAAGAGAAAATAGAATGTGATAAAAATGGGAATATAATTTTATACTCTGCGGGCAGGTTAGATAAATCTGTTATAAATATACGTCTAAGACAGGGCACAATCTGTTTTTAAAGGAGCTGAATTTAAATGAAATCTAAGATTTCTAAAGCAACTCTTATAACAGGGCTGCTTACGCTTCCTGTTTTTATCGCCAGCCTGATTTCTCTGCTGTTTTTTTCAAGCATATGGGGTGCTGCTGTAAAAGTGGTAGGCT